>CAZJZF010000332.1:0-3568 GCA_964550385.1 uncultured Lentimicrobiaceae bacterium
AGCAGTTCAAAAGTAGTATCTGTATTTAAATAAAATCCTGCAGAGCCATGAATCTGGCATTACAAAAAAAGACGGAGACTTATTGGATGCTTCTGAGACAGATTGGAGGCCTCCAGGTTGTTTTGGGAATATCTCTGGTAATTCCGGTGTTTGTTTCATTTCTTTACAGCGAGCTCTACTCTGCGCTAGGGTTTTTTTTATCCGGTGTGATCTGTGTGATAACAGGATTGTTGCTCCGCAGAGGGTACAGGACATCGGCCGAGCCTTTGCACCGGCACGCGTTAATGATTGCCGCATTGGGGTGGTTATCGATTGCCATCACAGGAGCCCTTCCGTTTTTCATTATAGCATGGATCACACCCCCTGAGGTAGCACAACAGATGATACCTGCCGGAGCCGAATACAGTTCCAGCCTCTATTTCTTCAAAAACCTTCTGCATGCGATTTTTGAAAGCATGAGTGGCTTTACGACCACAGGCCTGAGTATGGCAGTCCACGAACCCTCCATCGGCTTTGGTTTGATGTTTTACAGATCTTACACCCAATTGCTGGGAGGTGCTGGATTTGTGGTGCTTACCCTGGCAGTGCTCGGTCATTCAAACAGCCGGACCGCCTACCTCCTGTATGGATCTGAATCCACAGGGGAGCGATTGCAACCCACCATCATCCAGACTGCCCGCTCCATCTGGAAGGTCTATCTGGGAGTTACCCTTTTCAGCTTCGTGTATCTGGTTATAGGCACCTACATCCTTTTACCTGATTATGCCTTTTCGCTGAATCTCTTCGATTCGCTGAATCATGCCATGTGCGGAATGTCGACCGGAGGTTTCAGTACACTCGACGACAGTATTTCAGGCTATCAATCAACGGCCATGGAAATGTTGTATCTGCTGCCCATGATTCTGGGAGCACTGGCGTTGCCGTTTTATTACAAGGTGATCTATGAAAGGAGATACAATCAGTTCTGGAAAGACCTTCAGACCAGATGGGTATTTCTGGCCTGTGTCCTTGGAAGTATGTTCCTTTCAATTCTGCTTATGAAATCAAAGGCAGTTACTGAACCGTTCCGGGTAGGCATCTTTCAGTTTGTAAGTGCTTTAACTACAACAGGATGGCAAACCTCGGATGCACATATATGGGATAGCGCCTCCGTGTTGTTTATTGTAATGGCAGGGATGATTGTGGGAGGAGCCGCCGGAGCAACGGTTGGCGGTATAAAAATCATCAGAGCGCTGTTGCTGTTTAAAGGACTTTTCTGGCACATCAACAGCCATTTTTCATCTGAAAATTCAATTAAGGTGGTGAAATTCAACAACAAACGAATGCTTCCCGATGAGATGAACAAAGAATTGGCCATGGTGGGAAGCTTCACCTTTGTATATGTATTGCTTCTGATACTGTCGGCTCTTGTAACCTATTGGATTGCAGGGTCTTCCTTCTCACTCGCTGATGCATTCTTTGAATCTGCTTCGGCCCAGGGAACCGTTGGATTATCGTGTGGAATTACAAATCCAGATATGTCGCCCGTTCTTGAAGTTCTTTATACGTTGCAAATGTGGATGGGTCGACTTGAAATCATCCCCATTCTTGTCCTTTTGCGAACCATTTTTTCCGGAACCCGTCCGAAAATAGCCTGAGAAAGCCTGTATGGATATTTCGGGCTTTAAACGCGTATCTTTGTTTAGACGACAATAATTCCGTACTGTTATGAAAATCAGAACAAAATTATATCTGGGGATAGGCCTCCTGTTTATTTTAATTATTTTGCTGGCCTTTGTAACCATCAGGCAAATTAACTCACTGGCTAGGGCTTCTGAGAATATTATCAAGGATAACAAGGAAACCGTTGTTTTTTCAGCCAACATGCTAGAGGCGCTTACCGAAATTGAGCAGGATCCCAATGCCCTTGTTTCGTTTGAAAACGATCTCAAAAAGCAAATGGCAAATATCACGGAATCAGGAGAAAAGGAGCTTACCCAAAAGCTTTATGCCAGTTTTGTTGGTTTGAAAAAAGATCGAACCAATAAAGTTGCTTTGGAAAATGCACGGAAATATCTGTTTGAGATAATCGCCATCAATCTGCATTCCATTGATACCAAGAACGAAATAGCCTCCAAAACCGCCAGCAGATCCATTATGTTAATCAGTATGCTGAGTACCTTTTGCTTTCTAATAGCCCTTACCATGTTCATCAACCTGCCCGTAAATATCACGAACCCGATACGTGAGATTATCAGAAGCTTCCGGCAGATAGAAGAAAATGATTATTCACAGAGGGTCTATTTTAAGGGGAACAGTGAGCTGGGTGAACTGGCTGAGTCGTTCAACAGCATGGCCAGCAAGCTGGATGAATACAACCAAAGCAATATTGCAAAGCTTTTGTCTGAAAAAAAGCTTGCAGAAACATTAATCAACCAGGTGCAATATCCCATTCTAAGTTTGGATAAAAACCTAAGAATCACGCTGATCAATGAAGAATTCCTGTCGATTTCCGGATTACAGAAAAGTGAGATTATTGGTAAGCCTATCCTGGAGCTGGCTCAGGAAAACGACCTGATCAGGCAATTGATTCTTATGGATCCGGATAAGGAAAACACCCTGAAGGCAGAAAACGGAAATTCCACGATCCATCTGGAAAGGCAGGGGAAAGATATTTATTATGAAAAAGAGATACAGGACATTTCATATACATCACAGTTTGAGGAAGAAAACCACCTGATAGGGTACGTGATCATCCTGAAAAACATTACCAGGTTTGTAGATCTTGACCTTGCAAAAAGTCGTTTTATTGCCACGATTTCGCACGAATTAAAGACCCCTATTTCAGCCCTCAAATTCAGTTTGCAATTGCTGGGGAACGAACAAACAGGCTCCCTTAATCCGGAACAGTTGGAACTGGTAAGAAGCTGTGATGAAGACACAAATAATCTGCTTAAAATCATTTCAGAGTTGCTTGACATCACGCAGATTGAAACAGGAAACATACAACTGAACATTGCCCCATCGGGGTTACAGGAGATACTGCATTATGCCCTTAATATCAGCAAACCGCTTGCTGAACAGAAGAACATCACCTTTATCTCCAATCTTCCTGAACATCTGCCGGAGGTATTGGCTGATAAAGAGAAGACAGCTTGGGTGCTTACCAACCTGATATCAAATGCCATTCATTATTCATTTGATCATTCCCACATTCTCATTTCAATCAGTGACGATGGACTGCAACAAACTGTAACTGTAGAAGACAGCGGTCAGGGTATTGATTTGCAGTACAAGGAAAAGATCTTTGACCGGTATTTCCGGATCCCGGGCACAAAAAATGAGGGCACCGGACTTGGTTTGGCCATTTGCAAGGAATTCATTGAAGCGCAGGGAGGGCAGATCAGGGTTGAGAGCGAACCAGGCAAGGGGAGCATTTTTTCGATTCTGCTGAACAATGCCTGAACGAGAGAGCGCCAGATCGAAGGAACGACTTTACGAAAGAACGACTCAACAGCTAAACATTCTCAACTCTCTCAACTTCCTTCTATGTTGTAAACCAAATTTTTTTGAAAAAAAAAACCTTTGC
>CAZJZF010000333.1:0-3563 GCA_964550385.1 uncultured Lentimicrobiaceae bacterium
TACCGATAACGCCGGTGGTATCGCCGAAATGTCTGAACTTCCACCCGATGTCAGAGAAAAAACAGATAAGCTCGATGCTGTTGGCAACACAACAGCTGCGATTGGCAAGGGCTTTGCCATCGGTTCAGCTGCCCTTACTGCTCTGGCATTGTTCGGGGCTTACATGACTGCAGCCAAAATCACCCACATCGATGTATCACAGGCCGTGGTAATTTCCACCCTCTTCGTTGGGGCATTGCTGCCCTACGTTTTCTCTGCCCTTACCATTAAGGCAGTAAGCGATGCAGCCATGAGAATGATAGAGGAGGTTCGCCGCCAGTTTACTACTATCGAGCCCCTGAAAAAAGCTCTGGCAGTGATGAAGAAAAATGATCATAAACCCATGGGCGAGTGGTCTGCAGAAGATTTGCAGGTAATGAATGATGCCGATGGTACTCCGGAATATGGAAAGTGCGTTACCATTTCTACCCGGGCAGCCCTTCGTAAGATGGTGCTTCCGGGGGTGCTTGCTGTTGCTTTCCCCGTTATTACTGGTCTTTGGCTTGGCCCTGAAGCCCTTGGCGGCCTCCTGGTAGGTGTAACGGTTTCAGGTGTTTTACTGGCAATCTTCCAGTCCAATGCCGGCGGGTCGTGGGACAATGCTAAAAAACTCATCGAAAGTGGTTTTACCCACAACGGTGTAACCTATAAAAAAGGTTCCGAAGCTCACAAAGCAGCTGTGGTAGGTGATACCGTTGGGGATCCCCTTAAGGATACCTCTGGCCCTGCCCTCAATATCCTCCTGAAATTGGTTTCTATCGTCGCACTCGTACTTGCAGCAACAGCATTCTGATCCAAACAATGAAAAAAAGTATGTTCAATCCCTGGCACACCATCTCTAGCGGCAAACTTGCTCCCCGAACCGTTACCGGCATCGTCGAAATTCCTACAGGAGCCAAAGGTAAATACGAACTCGACAAGGAGAGCGGACTGCTCCGTCTCGACAGGGTTCTCTTCTCCTCGGTCCGTTATCCCGGAAATTATGGATTCATTCCCAGAACCTTCTGCGACGATGGCGATCCGCTGGATATCCTGATCCTTTCACAGATCGATTTTCCGCCGTTGTGTATTGTAGAAGCCACTGTGATCGGAGTAATGCGAATGGTTGATAATGGACAGGCCGATGATAAAATCATTGCTGTGGCAAAAGACGATATGTCGGTAAACCACATCACCGATATCGAACAGCTGCCTCCCCATACCACCCGTGAGATTCAGCGGTTTTTTGAAGACTACACCAAGCTCGAACAAAAAACGGTAATGGTGGAACATTTCCTCGGAAGAGAGGATGCCTATACGATCATACTGGAAAGTATAACACTGTACCAAAAAACATTTGGGGCCTAATGCACACCGATTGTGTGTGTTATCGGATAATTCCCAGACTGTTTTTCAGATAGGTACAGACCAGAATCAAAGCCTTTCTGCCATTACTGATCCTTATTCGCCGGGCCAGCAACTCTTCTGCAGGGGTCCGGCGAATTTTTTTAAAGAGTTTGAGATAGTAAGCATAGGTAAGATAGACCCCCAATCGGGCACCCTTGTCCAACATTCTTATCCCTTTCAGTGCTTCACGGAAATCCCCTGCAATTTCTGTCTCAATACCCTTCTTTACGGATGCATTAAAAGCTTTAGGGTCGAGACCGGGGAAGTAGCTTCTTCCCCGGTCTGCGAAATCTGACCGGAGGTCTCGCAGAAAATTCACCTTTTGAAACGCTTCACCAAGCCTCCGGGCAGCAGGGGTAAGCATTTGATACTCCTTCTCGTTGCCATCGCAGAAAATTTTCAGGCACATCAGCCCTACCACTTCTGCCGATCCAAAAATATATTCGGTAAACCTGCTGCGGTCATACGATTTCAGGTTCAGATCCATCCCCATACTTTGCAGAAAAGCCTCAATCAGGCTGGGGTCTACCTGCCAGGTATTGACAACCCATTGGAAACTGTGCAGGATGGGATTTGTACTGAACCCCATCCGGATGGCAGCCTCAGTTTCTGCACTGAAACGTTGAAAAAGCACCTCCTGATCCTGGTCGAAAAAGGTGTCTACAATTTCATCTGCATACCGTACAAAACCGTAAATCGCATATACCGGAGCATGGTAACGACGATGCAGCATTCTGATGCCGGAAGCAAAGGAAGTGCTGTAGTTTTTGGTGGTAATGCGGCTACAATCAAGCGCGTTTCGCAGGTATAAATCCATATCGTTTTACAATTCTTTCTGTAACCAGTTTTGAACTGATGACTGCCATGGGAAGACCTGTGCCAGGCACAGTGGAAGACCCTACATAAAAGAGATTCCTGAACTTTTCATCTGTATTTGCAGGCCTGAAAGCTCCGATCTGGTTAAGATCGTGCGCAAGACTCAGCCCGCTTCCCCGGTGCAGGTTAAAAGTATTTTGCCAGTCGTACGGGGTTAGAATGGTGCGCGATGCGGTGTGGACTGCCAGATCAAAACCGATCCGCTCCGAAAGGTCTTTGATTACTGAATCAGCAAGAGTTTCTGCGTCGCTCCAGTCGGGTTTGTATCTGAGATCCGGCACCGGTACCAGGATAAACAAAGCTTCACATCCTTCCGGTGCACTCTCAGGATTGAACTTTGAAATCGTATTTACGTAATAATAGGGGCGTTCAAGCGAAATCCTGTTGGTGAAGACTTTCTCTGCATAGTTCCGGAAATTGTCTCCCAGAAAATAATGGTGGTGCTGTATCCCGGGAACTTTTATATCTACTCCAAGGTAAATGGTTAAAGGAGCCAGTGTCCATTTCATCCGGTCAAGCCTCTCAATACTGTACTTTCGCCTGCCAAGTACCTTGCCCCTGAAGACCGCCGCATCACTGTTGATAACGTAAAGATCTGCTTCCCAACTTTTCCCGTTTTGGTCAATTAATGCTGATATCTCACCCTGCTTTCCTTCAAATCCGGTGATCTCGGTATCATAATGGATGGTCACTCCCAACTTACTAAGCTCATCCAACAATCCTTCAACAATGCGGTACATGCCACCCCTGACATTGTAATAACCATCATGTTTTAACTCTGTGTAAGAGAGTAATGTATATACTGCAGGAGTATTGTAGGGGGTGGCTCCGAGAAAAAAAGCTGTCAGGCTCAGGATCTGCTTCACCTCATCCGAAGCAAAGTGGCGGTCGAGCTCCTGCATAAAGGTACGGAACAGCTTGGGCAAATGCCGAACCGGTACCGTAGCCAGGCTTGCCAGAAAAGAGGCTACCGTTGTGAAATTTCTGCGGATAACCTTGTCCTCGGTGTCGTGGAATAACCTCCCCGTTTCTGATAGATACCTGTTGATTTTCTTTTCGAAGTCGGGCTCCACCTTTTCAAATTCTGCGGCAAGTCTTTTCAGATCCTTGTAAATGGTATAGGTGCTGTTGTCTTTGGCAAAGTTTACCGCATACAGTGGCTCCAATTCATGGAAAGTGAAAGGCAAATCAATGCCACAGTCTTCGATAAACTCCTTAAATTCATAGCTCATACTAAAAAATGAGGGAGCCATATCGAAGGT
>CAZJZF010000334.1:0-3539 GCA_964550385.1 uncultured Lentimicrobiaceae bacterium
CAACGGGCTCCCACCGATAAGTTGGCTGTTTTTGAAACCCTTACATCGATCTTTCCGGAAAGACTTGCTCCTTTGGAGGAATTATACTCGTTGGCTTTTAAAAGGATCATGTCACTCTGTCGCACGTATTCCGAGTTGGGGAAAGATCCAAATCCGGTTCCAGAAGGACGCAAAGGATTTTGCTGCAGGTATTCGAGCACTTCGGGTTTTACCGTCCAGGTGCCTCCATAAGCGGGAGCATCGTCTTTCCTGTAATTCAACTCACCGGATACGAAGTAGCCGATGACGGATCTCTCTTCCCGAACCAGAAGTGGTCCCTGGAAGTTAAATCCCAACAGGTTATATCCATAGGGGTCAGTCAACTGCGAGGAAACCAGCTCCATACCGGCACCAAATTGCCTGGATGGTCCTTTGGTGGTAATGGAGATGATACCTCCGGTAGCATCACCGTACATGGCCGGGAGGCCTCCGGTGATTACCGAAACCTGATCGATGGCAGCCTGAGGCACTCCACTCGAGCCCCTTACACGGACACCGTCAACGTATGTTACGGTACCGCTGGCACGTTGTCCGCGGATACCACCGATATTCCCGTTTTCGTCAGTAAAAACACCACCTACGGTAGCGGCGACGGATGCTGCAGAGCGACCCGGCATCTTTTTGATCTCCTCAGAGGTAAGGGTTGCACCTGATTGGGTTTGATCTTTGTCGATCAGCGGCACAGCGTATTCAGTAACCACGTATGTGGTCATCACTGTCTGGGTGGGTTTCATTTCAATATTGTAAAATACCACCTGCCCGCTCTTGATAACAATCCCTTTGATCTTCTGGGGTTCAAAACCCACATAGGTAATCGTAAGGTCATAGGTTCCGGGATTGATCGGCCTGATGTGGTATTCTCCCTGAAAATCAGAGGTTCCACCGGTCACCATATGCCCACCCGACTCAATGACAATGTTGGCAAACGGGATAGGCTCTTTGCTCTCCTTGTTGGTGATCTTCCCTTTAAGGGATCCCGCCTGCGAGAAAACCAGCATTGTGGATGCCAGTACTACAGCAACAGTTAAAAGTAATTTTTGAAACATATCGGTAATTTTATGTGATGATTCAGGTTATGGTACGGTTAAAAATGGGCGTAAATTTAGCCAAAAAAAAACATCTGATACAAAATAAATTCACAGAGATTCCTACTGTGTTGAAGTTCAGGCATAAGGCCTTTCAAGGATCGTTTGATACAGGATGGCTGTTCTGAAATCGATGGGTTCACCCGGATGCCAGATCTTGGCTGTTCCCTTTGACTTCCCTTCCATCCTCTGATGTTCCTCTTCATCTCTTGCTGCGATAACTGAGGGTTTCAAATCGAGCAAATCATCACCGAGAGAAGAAGTTGTGTATACTGGTGGCTTCCATTCGTACTCCTGAATGGTCTCCAGCGATCCCCCCATCGGGTCAAGGGTTTCAAGTGACTCCTCCTGCGGTGGGGTATAGGGAACGATCCTTTTCGAAGGCTCCATCACTTTCCTGAGGATATCCTCAAAATCTTCAAAATCCCCTTTATCACCGCTGGCGGGTGCTGGAACAGGCTTGTTTTTGGCCTGCTCCTTCTTCTTGATTGCCTTGACGATATTGATGACCACTGTAACAACAATGATCAGAATAAACAGCACATCCTGGTCCATAGAAAATGGGTTTGGTTGAGATGGCTAAAATACAAAAAGGTAATGAATTGTAAACCATTTTTTCATTGTGCCGGTTCCCCGGCGCTGTCAAAGAACCGCAGTAAAAGTAGAATGTGTTAGGGAATGATCCGGCCCTGAAAAAGAAAACGGTAAGTTAAAAAAAGTTTGCGGAGTATATATCAGACCTCACCGATCAGAGAAGATGAATCTCCTCCTGGATTTTTTCCCTTTTTCTCCGTGAAACTGGTACGGTTGTACCGTCAGTCAGCAGCAGATAACCACCATCGTTTTTTACATAACATTTGATGAATTGGACATTTACCAGATGCGATTTGTGGGGTCTGAGAAAGCCGTACTCAGCGAGCAGTTCTTCATGCTCTTTGAGGGTTCTGGAAACCATTACCGGCTTTCTGTCCCGGATAAAAAACCGGGTGTAGTAGTCGTCTGATTCGCATCGTATGATATCCTTTACATCAATTACATGCATTCCCTCCGCTGTAGACAGAATGATCTTTTTCGATGGCGATGCTTTGTCATTGACGTTTTCCAGCAACACCCGGATGTGTTTATTGATAGTGCCATCCCCTTTTTTTCTTAAGGCTTTGTCTACCGACAATTTAAGCTCTGCCGGAATAATGGGCTTCAGCAGGTAATCCAGGGCCGAATACCTGATGGCTTTGATAGCATATTGATCGTAAGCAGTCGTGAATACTACTTCGAAATTGATCTCGTCAAGTTCCTCCAAAAGTTTAAACCCGCTACCATCAGGCATTTGAATGTCAAGGAATAACAGGTCAGGCTTGTGTGTCCGGACAGCCTCCATCCCGGTTCTGTATCCATCTGCTTCAGCAACGACTTCCACTGTTTCACTGCAATGCTTTCTCAATAACCCGGTGAGTGTCTCGCGGCTCCTGAGTTCATCCTCCACGATTACTGCTTTTAGTTTCATGTGTGGTTTATGTTATAATTGTGTTTTCATTTTTAGCTAAACATCAATAAACGGCATTCTGATCTCAACCCTTGTACCCGTCGGTCTGCCGTTTTCGTCCGATTTGTCAATTACCTTAACCTGTACTTCAGCCCCTTTGCTTCGGTTGAGCAGTTCAAGGCGCTGCTGTGTAATCATCATACCACTCGATTTGCGCTCCAATCCCGATTCAAGCGATCTTTGCCTGGCTACCTCCCTGCCTACTCCATCATCCTCAATTATACAAAATATATGATCTTCTTTTTGTTCCATCCCAATAAACACAACACCTTTATCCGGTTTATAAAGGATGCCATGAATGATTGCGTTTTCGACATAGGGCTGCAGAATCATGGGAGGTATCCCGGTGAATTCCTGATCGATTTCATCATCTATCTGAATTCTATAGGTAAATTTGTCCGTGAATCTTAGCTGCTCAATTTCAAGGTAGTAGGAAAGAGCAGCCAACTCCTCCCTTACCGGTATGTACGATTCTCTGCTGTTGGCCAGTACCTGCCGCATCAGCCTGGCAAATTTGGCCAGGTATTCCACTGCCGTATCTGCATCATTGTTAATCATATAACTCTGGATGGAATTTAAGGTATTGAAGATGAAATGGGGATTCATCTGCAATCTTAAAGCCTTTTGTTCGAGTTCGGCAAATTGCCGTTCCATCGCCAGAAATTGCTTCTCAATCTTATGTTTTCTGTTTATTCTTCTTAACCTGCTGACAATCACGTAATAAATGGTAATCCCGATGGCAAGCACAAACAATATCCTGAAGAGCCAGGTAGCATACCAGGGGGGGGCAATTATCACGGTAACTGCTATCCCACGATCATTCCAAAGCCCGTCATTATTGGAGCCTTTCACCCTGAACCGATACCTGCCCG
>CAZJZF010000335.1:0-3534 GCA_964550385.1 uncultured Lentimicrobiaceae bacterium
GCAAATTCTCCCCGGCGGGCTGCCCTTGTATGCGCTCAATGCCGGAACAGAGGATATGTTGATGAATTGCCTGAAATTCAAGTTTTACCACAATAAAAAATCATAAATCATGAAAAGAACAGTGTTCTTATTTTGGGTATTAATTGCGCTGCTTATGGGTAGCGATGCCTATGCCTCTCACTACATGGGTGGTGAAATTACCTGGGAATGTCTTCCCAATGGGCGCTACAGGTTTAAGATGCGCGTTTACCGCGAATGTTATACCAGTGGTGGCGGATCAGCTGCTAATTTTGGGGCTACAGAAACCATAACCTCCACTGGGGGTGGTGTTACCTCTATTACCATGACCAGACTCGCAGGTTATCCGATTGATATTTCCCCTCAATGTAATACCAATCCTGCCTTCCCGCGTATCATATGTCCGGGAATGACCAATGGTGCTGCCAATATGGGTGCTTTACAGGAGCATTTATATACCAGTGATGCATCCTACCCGACAGGAGTATTGCTCAACGGAGTACCACCGGCTGCCGGCTGGACTTTTAGCTGGAGCGGTTGTTGTCGTAACCCTTCCACTAACGTGACTAACTCAAGCAGTTTAAACTGGTGGTTGAGGGCAAAGATGTATCCCTATAATAGCCAGAATGTTAACCCCTGCTTTGACCACTCACCCCAGTTTGCTGAAATTCCCCGTACGGTCATCTGCTCAGGTTATCCCTTTCAGTATAACCACGTGGCTTACGACAATGAAAAAGATTCATTGAGTTATGAATGGGGACAACCCATGACTTCTGCCACAGCACCTATTACAACCTATGCAGCAGGTTACTCATTTAATACTCCATTACCGGGTGTTATGCATAACCCAAATAATGTAACCGGTACCGTAAACGCAATGACAGGGGTAATTAACTTTACTTCCTTTACCAATGGAGCATTTGTTACCAGCGTAAAAGTAACGGCCTGGAAATGCGGAATCAGGGTTGCAGAAATCTGGAGGGATATTCAGATAGTACTTCTTGCCTGTAATACCAATAACCCGCCAAATGTTCCGGCGCCTTTCATCAATCCTAATACAGGGCTTTATAGTTTGTATTCAGATACTGTTTACGCAGGCGACTTTGTAAGCTTTCCCATATCGGGCACCGATTTTGAGTTTTTACCAAATATGTCGCCACAAACGGTTAAGTTTACAGCGACCAGCCCTCAGTTTGGAACGAATTATACCAGCAGCACCACAGGCTGTTTAGCTCCTCCCTGTGCCACTCTCAATCCTCCTCCTCCCTTGTCGGCTTCTTTTGCGGTGCAGAGTACGTTTAACTGGCAGACGGAGTGTTCTCACCTTGCGGCAAATCTGGGGTGCGGTGTAACAACCAATGTGTTTACATTTCTTATTAAAGTATCGGATGACTTCTGTCCGGCACCGGCTATTAAATTCAGTAACGTAACAATATATGTCTTGCCCAAGCCCACACTTCCACCACCGCGTATCAGTTGCACCAAGGTGCAGACAAACGGAGATGTTGAACTTACCTGGCTTCCGCTGCGGGATACCATGAATACCTTTGACAGCTACCATGTGTACTATTCCACCTCCATGGCAGGTCCATTCACACATATAGACAGTATCTACAACATCAATGCAAGCTCCTACCTTCATGTTGGAGCGGGTGCCAACCTCGGTCCGAGATATTATTTCATGCGCACCAGAGCCGGTTGTTTCCACAATGAAATGAGCGCCCCCGGTGATACCGTCAGCACAATTTTTCTGGGTGTTGTAAACCCGGGCCCTCAGTTTGGTCTTGCCAATTCAAACTGGAATCAGCTTCATAACCCACCCTTCCCATCCTCCTCCGGAGTGTTTAATATTCATCGTGAGTTTAACGGAACCTGGTCTCAGATAGCCACTACCTCAGGTATTTCCTATAGTGATGTTGTTACTTTCTGCGACCGCTTCCTTTCGTACAGGATTGAAATTCTCGACACCACCGGTTATGATACCAATAACGTTTTAGTTACCTGCTATTCAATATCGAATGTAGCCGGAGATTCGTTTAAAGATGTAACTGCTCCTCAGATTCCGATGATAGACTCTGTAAGTGTAATTCAGGGTGTAAATGTACCGATTATCACCTGGAATAAGAATCCTGATCCGGACACAGAGGGCTATCTGGTTTATCAGGACATAGGAGGTGTGTTTACCCTCATAGATACGGTATGGGGTATAGACTCCACCCGATATATACATCTGCTGGGCGATCCTTGTGCCAATTCGTTGGTTTATGCAGTAGCTGCAATCGATAGCTGCAATAATGTGAGCCAGATGAGCCCTCCCCACCGAACGATAAAAGTGTTTGCGGAACCGGATATTTGTGATGATAAGATGAATGTATCATGGAATACCTATCAGAATCTCGACCCGGCAGTAGGGGGATATGATGTGTTTGTAAGCGAAAATGGTGGTCCGTACACACTGCTGGGAACTGTAGTTCCTCCGGCCGCCACAACATTTGAACATTTAGGTTTGAATAATGGCTCCTATTACAATTATCTTGTGAGGGTTCATAATACCATGAACACCAAATCATCAACCTCCTGTGAGTATGGGACCTTTGCCTTTAAGCCGAATCAACCGCAGTATGTTTATATCATGAAAGCCTCGGTAAATGATTTAAACAGTTATGTAGAGCTTGATATTCATACGGATGTAACCGCCAAGGTAAAGGAATACCGTGTTGAACGCTCGAGCGATAATATTTCTTTCAGCCCGATTGCAACTCTTCCTCCGGTAGCCGGCCCTTTGCTAACGTATCAGGATGTTCAGGCACAGGTAAAAGAAATGAGTTATTACTACAGAGTTGTTGTGGTTGATAGCTGCGGAGTTGATGCCATTACCTCCGATACTGCCCGTTCAGTGCTGCTGAAGGTGGTTCCCAACGAGGACCTTACCAATACCTTGGTATGGAATGATTATGAAGGATATCTTGGAACGCCGACTTCTTATGATATCTACCGCAAGGTTGATGGAGTACCCGATGCTGCACCCTTGGTAAGTGGCATTCCGGCAGCAACAGGAACCTATACAGATGATGTATCAATGTTGAATACCAGTGCAGGACGTTTTGAATATTATGTACAGGCTATGGAAGGCGCCATGAACCCTTATAGTTTTACAGAAATGAGTCAGTCCAATACAGCCCTTGCCCTGCAAAAGCCAAGGTTGTATGTGCCCAATGCCTTTACGCCAACCACCGGAAATGTGAACTCAGTATTTATTCCATATGGGGTTTATATTGATTCACAGGATTACCTCTTCCAGGTGTTTAACCGCTGGGGATCGATGATATATGAAACCCGTAACGTTGCTGAAGGATGGGATGGCAGCTACAAGAGTCAGCCATCACCGGCAGGAGTTTATATCTATCTGGTTCGCTTCAAGACATCAAGTGGTGATTATTTTGAAAAACGCGGATCTGTAACTCTCTTACGCTAGTTTTCTGTTTTTTCAACCCTTCCCTGCACCCTGCAGGGAAG
>CAZJZF010000336.1:0-3517 GCA_964550385.1 uncultured Lentimicrobiaceae bacterium
AAGCAGTTTCCTTTGGCAGAAATTCTTCAGGATCTTTTGATAACCGGATCCAAGGCGATGAATAAGCCGATTGAAATTGAGTTTGCTGTAAACCTTGATGTACCGAAAGGGCATCCACGGGTCTTTAGCTTTCTGCAGATCAGACCGATTGTTGAGAACAAGGATGCTTCAAAAATCAACCTTGATAATATTAAGAAGGACCAGGTGATTTTATGGTCGGAGCAGGCTTTGGGTAATGGAGAGATCAAAGGATTGCGCGACCTGGTGTATGTTAAACCCGAATCTTTTAATCCTGCCAATACCCAGGAGATCGCCCACAGGGTTGGGGAGCTGAACCAGAAGTTTCTTAACGAAAAACTCAATTTTGTACTGATTGTTCCCGGGCGATGGGGCTCTTCCGATCCATGGCTTGGAATCCCGGTGAAATGGCCACAGATCTCTGCTGCCCGCCTGATCGTGGAGTCGGGGCTCGAAAATTTCCGCATCGACCCCAGTCAGGGAACCCACTTCTTCCAGAATCTCACCTCATTCCATGTGGGTTATTTTACCATAAACCCTTACATTAACGAAGGGGTATACGATGTAGACTTCTTAACCGGCATGCCGGCAGTTTTCGAGGATGAATTTCTGCGGCATATTCGCTTTGAAGAGGAGATTGTAATACGGATCGATGGGAAACGGAACCGGGGAGTGCTGCTCAAACCCGGTTCAACCTGCGATTGAGATGGTGCGGATGAGCTCAGGTCTCAGGAGTTCAATGCCGTCTTTCACCACTTTGATAATCCCGTCGTTCTTCAGCTCCGACAGGATTCGTACAGCGCTTTCTGTTGACATTCCTGCCAGTTCTGCGATGTCTTTACGGCTGATGACGGTGGGTATATAGGAACTTCTGAAAACTTCATTGGCCAGATACAGGAGTACATCGGCTATCCTTCCCGGTGCCTGTTTGTTGGCTACGCAGTGCAGACGGTTGAGCATGCTGCCGCACAGGTCGCAGTAATACCCAATCAGATATTCCTGAAAAGCTTTGTTGGAAGCAGCAATGGCCAGAAACTCCTCTTTGTCGGTGAGATAAACCTTGCAGGGGGTAATCCCTGAAACCGAATACCGGTAGCAGTCGGTTCCTTTAACGGAAGTGAGACCGATGAAGTCGAAGGGTTGTATCACCTTGAAATTGAGCCCTTTTTCCTGGTATCCTTCCAGATATGCCTTGGCGAGCCCTTCGGCGAAGATCATGATGTAGGCATTGAGGGCACCTTGTTTGCAGATGGTTTCCCCTTTGCGGAAGTCGATTTTAACCCGCGTACAGCGGCCAATTTCCTCTTCGGTGAGGCCGATGCCTGCGAGCCAGGAGTGAATGGTAGGCTGCTGACCGGCTGTAGAGGTTACCGGCGCCTCCTGCTGCCGGTTTACCGCTTCCTTCAACCGTTTCAGCAAAATGAAACCGCTGAGTTTTTCGGCTACGGTATTCAGGAGGCGTTGCTCTTCCTTCAGAAAAATCCCCTTCTCGTTGGTAACAGGTTTGGTATAATAGACTTGAACCTCGCCAACTACCTGGTCTTCAAGGGCTATGGGAGCCCATTGCTTGAGCTTGGTCTTTACAAAAGGTTCAGATTCAAACACGCTGCCTTCATAGATTATGCTGGCTTTACAGATGTCGGCATAACGCCAGGCTTCAGGAAGGATACGGGTAAGCTCTGCAAAAACCCCTTGCAGGTCGACCGTATAGTCGCGCAGCAGATCGTTTACCTGGTAGATACAATTGAGCTCTTTGCCCCGCTCGGTAAGCGATTCAATAAGGTCGGTGATTCTTTCTGGTTCCTTTTCCTGGCGCATATCCGGTAGGGATTTCAGGTGCCAAAAATAGGGTATTATCGGGCTTTGACAAATAGCATGGGCATAAAATTGATGGATATCATACCGGGGGTTGATTTTTATCAACGGGAAAGTGGCTTTTTTCATCAGGGGATTTGCTTGGGGGTTTAGTGCGAAGGGGTAATTTTGCATCGTTCTTTTTGATCATACAATATCCTAACAACCCTAAAAGATTTTGCGATGAACGTTGAAAAAATCATGAACGACCTCGAAAAGAAAAACCCCGGTGAAGTAGAATTTCTCCAGGCGGTACACGAGGTATTGGAATCTATCGAGGATGTAGTAAACGAAAATCCTCAGTTTGAAACTGCCGGCATCATTGAGCGGATCATTGAGCCCGACAGGGTATTGTTGTTTAAAGTTCCCTGGGTAACCGACAAGGGGGAGGTTAAAGTAAACCGCGGTTTCCGCGTTCAGTTCAATAATGCCATTGGCCCTTACAAAGGTGGCCTCCGTTTCCACCCGAGTGTAAACCTCAGCATTCTGAAGTTTCTGGGTTTTGAACAGATCTTCAAAAACAGCCTCACAACCCTTCCGATGGGTGGTGGCAAGGGCGGTTCCGACTTCGACCCTAAAGGCAAGAGCGACAACGAAATCATGCGTTTCTGCCAGTCGTTTATGCTGGAGCTCTGGAAACATATCGGTCCTGAAACCGACGTACCTGCGGGTGACATCGGAGTTGGAGGTAAAGAGATCGGATTCCTTTTTGGCATGTACAAAAAACTTACCCACGAGCATGTCGGAGTTCTCACCGGCAAAGGTCGTAACTGGGGTGGATCGCTGGTTCGTCCGGAAGCTACCGGCTTCGGTAACGTATATTTTGCACAGGAAATGCTGAAAACCCGCGGCCAGTCTTTCGAAGGAAAGACCGTTGCCATCTCCGGATTCGGCAATGTTGCCTGGGGAGCAGCTACAAAGGCAACCGAACTGGGTGGTAAAGTAGTTACCATCAGCGGTCCCGACGGATATGTATACGATCCCGAAGGCATCAGTGGCGAAAAGATCAAATATATGCTCGAGCTGAGGGCTACCAACGAAGACATCGTGAAGCCGTTCTCTTATGAGTTCCCCAGTGCCAAGTTCGTTCCCGGCAAACGCCCCTGGGAAGTGAAGTGCGACATCGCCCTTCCGTGTGCTACCCAGAACGAGCTGAACAAGGAAGATGCGGAAACCCTGGTGAAAAACGGAGTGATCTGCGTGAGCGAAGGTGCAAACATGCCTTCAACCCCGGAAGCAGTGGAAGTATTTCTCGCCAACAAAATATTATTCGGACCCGGCAAAGCTGCCAACGCAGGCGGCGTGGCAACCTCTGGTCTCGAAATGTCTCAGAACTCCCTCAAGCTGAACTGGTCGGCTGCCGAGGTGGATATGAGGCTCAAGGAAATTATGGTCAACATCCATCATGCATGTGTTGAATACGGCAAGGATGAAGAAGGCTATGTGAACTACCCCAAGGGTGCCAACATCGCCGGATTCCTCAAGGTAGCCAACTCCATGCTCGATCAGGGTGTACTCTGATTAAGCAACAGAGGACCATATAGTTTAGGTTAACAACTCATAGTGTGTGGCCGGGAGGATGGGAATTCTCCCGGATTTTTTTTGTCGATGCCACTAATGCACGAATGTTGAGTTGTTTAGGCGT
>CAZJZF010000337.1:0-3514 GCA_964550385.1 uncultured Lentimicrobiaceae bacterium
TGTATTCTACCATCAAACAAATATGTATCTTTGCAACAAACAGATTTGTTTTCTCGTATCAAACAATATAATTTATACAGCCATGATACTGGAAGAAGTGATCAGAGATGTTGCAGAACAACAACAAGCACAGATACAACAAAGAGATTCGGGATTGATCCGGGACTTGCAATTCGATTTTAAAAGCCTGAAAAGTCATGCCCTGGTGATCACCGGGATCCGAAGATGTGGTAAAAGCACCCTTTTGTTGCAGTTGTTGGGCAGAGAAGAGATCCGCAACCCCTTCTATCTGAACTTTGAAACACCTCAGTTTTACAATTTTACCATCCATGATTTTGTGCGGCTGGATCAGGTGATACGGAAAGCGGGTGCTGAAACATTGCTGTTGGATGAGATTCAGTTCATCGAAGGATGGGAATGGTATGTGCGCCAAAAACTGGATGAAGGGTTTGGCGTGATTGTAACCGGATCGAATGCGTCGATACTGGAGACAGAGCTGGGCACCAAACTCACCGGCCGACATCTTGTCAAGGAGTTATTCCCCTTCAGCTATCCGGAGTTTCTGCGATACCAGCAACTGGAGCCTTCGCCCGATGCAACCGAAAGGTACCTTCACCAGGGTGGTTTCCCCGGGTTTCTGAAGGATGGGATTGATGAACACCTCACCACCTTGTTTGACAATATCCTCAGCCGTGACATTGTAGCAAGGTATGGGATCAAAGACGTGAGGTCGTTGCAGCGTCTGGCCTTGTTTCTGTTCAGCAATGCAGGGAATCGGATCACCGCGACCAAATTGAAGCAACCTCTGGGCGTTGGAGCCACCAGTACCATTCTCAACTGGTTCTCGCATCTGGAAATGTCATACATGGTATTTTTTCTGCCTTGCTTCAGCCATTCATACAAGGCGCAGCTCATCAATCCACGGAAAGTTTATGCCATTGATACCGGGATGCTTGGCCGGGTCACCAGTAAGCCGGACCGGGATCCGGGCCACCGACTCGAGAATATGGTCTACTTACATTTAAGACGCTGCCATCGGGAGCTTTTTTACTTCGATCAGGAGGGTGAATGCGATTTTGTGGTGATGAAAAACAACACCCCATTCGCGGCCATACAGGTGACCCATGAACTCACCCCCGAAAACCAGGACCGGGAGATCAACGGCTTGCTAAAAGCCATGGAGTTCTTTGAACTTAAACGCGGTGTCATCGTTACCATGCATCAGAAGGATCAATACCAACATGATAAAAGGCACATAGATGTGTTGCCGGCGCATGAGTTTCTGATGGCTGAGGGAGGGTAGCCATGTACTGATTGAAAGAAATGTGAGAATTAGCAAATTAGCAAATGTGAGTCGGAAGTCGGTGAACTATGAACAGAACCCTGAACTCCGAACATTCGAACCCCGAACGCGCGAGCCGCAGCGAGCGCCCCGAACCCGGAACTCCGAACGCGAGCGGCAGCGAGCGCCTTGAAGTTTTTTTTTGTGTTTTTTTCCGTTTTTGGATGTCTCAATCATCTATACCAGAAATCCAAAGGTAAAATGGGACGAGCAGAGGCAGAGAGAATTCTTCGGGAACGTTTTGGGTTATCGGGGTTTTATGATGAGCAATGGACTGCCATTGATCGGATTCTGCGTGGCGAGCGGGTGTTGCTGATTGAGAAAACCGGGTTTGGCAAATCGTTGTGTTTTCAGTTTCCGGCATTGGTGTTTGATGGGGTCACGGTGATCTTCTCCCCCTTGATCGCCTTGATGCGCGACCAGGTGAAGAAGCTGAAATCACTGGGCATTGAAGCCCGCTGCATCAACAGCGAGCAGACAGATGTTGAGAATGCCGACATCATCCATGAAGCCAAAACGGGAAGGGTGAAAATCCTGTACATCGCTCCCGAGCGGCAGGAGAATTCCGTATGGATTGAAGCCACCAGAGCCATGAAACTGGCCATGATTGTAGTGGATGAAGCGCATTGCATCTCCGCATGGGGGCACGACTTCAGGCCTGCTTTCCGACGGATCATCAACCTGGTGAAACTGTTGCCAAGGAACCTGCCTGTGCTGGCTACTACGGCCACGGCCACCAAAAAAGTTGAGCACGACATTGCTGCACAGATGGGGGGTGATCTTACAGTGATTCGTGGCAACCTGATGCGCAGCAATTTCCGGTTGTTTGTGATCGGGGTCAAATCAGAAGATGAAAAACTGATATGGCTTGGGAAGCACATATCCAAAATCCCCGGCTCAGGCATTATTTACACCGGTACCAGAGTCAACACCGAGATCTACACTCGCTGGCTGAGTTATCTTGGCATCCCCAGTGCCGGATACAACGCGGGTCTTGATCCCGAATCGCGGATTGCAGTGGAAGCAGGGCTGATGAGCAACCAATGGAAATGTGTGATCTCCACCAATGCGCTGGGGATGGGGATTGATAAACCCGATATCCGGTTCATCATTCATACCCAGATTCCGCAGTCGCCGGTACATTACTATCAGGAGATCGGCAGAGCTGGCCGAGATGGTGAGCCTGCCTGGATCATCCTGTTTTACAACCCGAAGGACAGAGATCTGCCCGAAGCATTCATCGAAGGGAGCAGACCCGACCTGTCGAAATACGACCGGGTCATCAATGTTGTGAAACAGGAGCTTTTGGGAGAGCGGGATCTGATGCGACGCACCAACCTCAGGCTGGGGCAAATAAGGGTGATCAAAGCTGACCTTATGGAACAGAAAATTGTGCGGGAGGTGACCATCGACGGGCGAAAAAAGTTAGAGTACATTACCCATGCCCCAGCCCTGGATTCGTCTGTATTTGAAGCGCTGAGGGCTTCAAAGCTGAAGGAACTGGACAGGATGATCGACTATGTTGAAACAACCGGTTCCAGGATGAAGTTTCTGTGCAGTTATCTGGGCGACGTTACAGACAACCACTTTACAAACTGCGACAATACCGGGATGCGAAAACTGCTGCCGGTAGAGGATCCTGTTTTTGCAGATAAGCTCATACAGTTCCGCAGCGACTATTTCCCTGAACTGGAGGTGGAACTGAAAAAAAGCAGGATGACCAACGGTGTCGCCTCGTCATTCTATGGCGTATCGAATACCGGTGAGGCGATTCACAGATGTAAATACGAGGATGGCGGTGATTTCCCGGAGTTTTTGGTTCAACAAACCATCGCAGCTTTTTATCACAAACTGGCCTGGCAAAAGTTCGATCTGGTGATGTATGTGCCCCCTACCAAATCGGGTGATCTGGTGAAGAACCTTGCCGGGAAGATTGCAGAAGCTATCAGGATTCCGATCATGCACAATCTTGTGAAAATCAGGGCCACTTCGGAGCAGAAATCGTTTGAGAACGGCTGTCTGAAAACGGACAATGTGAAAGACGCCTTTCAATATACAGGAGCAATAGACCTGAAAGGAAAATCGGTATTGCTGATCGATGACGTTTTCGACAGTGGAGCCACCATGAAGGAGATTGGGCGATATTTAACTACTTTTGGGGTGGAGAAAGTG
>CAZJZF010000338.1:0-3498 GCA_964550385.1 uncultured Lentimicrobiaceae bacterium
TCTGAATCTCGATACCTTCTTTCTGGTATCACAAAAGATGGTGGAACTGACACGCGATGAAGCATTTATGCGAAGTTTTCAAACTCCGGATGAGATGATCATGGAGCTGACCAACATCCTGGTGTATGGAATCTGTCCTCATGAATAAACGGTTATGAAAACAATTCACTGGGTAATGATGAGTTGGATGTTGCTGCCGGCAGCTTTGCTTGCACAGCATGATACCGTTATTTTCCAGGGGCAGGCTTCAGGGTGGGCGCAGTACGGGCACCGGGACAAAATGCCATTGCGGTTGGGAGCCAGGTACATTCCGACCCTGAAAGTTCAAATGTCTGGCAAATCAAAAGGGATGCTGGAGATTGAGAGTTCGGCCAATGTGATGCTTGCCCTGCAATCGCATCCTTTTGATTCGCTGACTTCCGAAGGGATCGTGAAGCCTTACAGAGCATATGTACGTTACGCGGCAGATCAGTTTGAAGTGCGACTTGGCCTGCAGAAGATCAGCTTTGGCTCAGCATCGATGCTGAGGCCGCTGATGTGGTTCGACCGGCTTGATCCGCGCGATCCGCTGCAGTTTACCGACGGAGTGAATGCCCTGCTGGGCCGCTATTTCTTTCTGAACAATGCAAACATCTGGCTGTGGGGACTTTATGGCAATGAAAAGCCTGGGGTCTGGGACATTGGCAAAACCCGAAAGAAGATACCAGAAGCAGGTGGAAGATTTCAGTTTCCGATATTGACAGGGGAATTGGCCTTAACCGGACATTTCCGCCAGGTGGATACAGCAGGAATGCAGTTACAACAGACTGATTTTGGTACTATTCCGGAATTAAAAATGGGTATCGACGGCAAATGGGATGTTGGACCGGGGATCTGGTTTGAGGGTACCCGTGTACACAAATTCCGCGAGACCGGGGTGCTGAACAACCAAACGATGGTAAATCTGGGAATGGATTACACCTTTGGAATCCTGAATGGAATCACCCTGGGGGCTGAGTATCTGATGATTTCAGTACACAAGGATCCACTCCGACTCCGTGAACCGTTTCATCTGACCGCTATTTCAGCCACGACGCCCCTGTCACTTTCGGACCAGATCAGCGCCATTGTATTTGCCGAATGGGAAAGCCGGGTAAGCTACGCCTATCTGAGTTACCGGCATCAGTTCCGAATGCTCTCCTTATACGGAATGGCCTTTCTGAGTTCATCAGGAGAGGGGCTTCCGGTTCTTACAGGGACAAACACTGCCCTTCTGGGCAACGGATTTCAAATCATGGTGGTGTATCATCATTAATATAAACACAAATGGATCATTCTCAAGTAATTCAAATTGAAAAGCTCACCAAAAAATACCCCATGGGAACCGGTGAGTTTACCGCTTTGCGGAATTTGTCACTCACCTTTCGAAGTGGTGAATTTGCCGGTCTTGTAGGCCCGAGTGGTTCGGGAAAGACCACTCTGCTGAACATCATCGGCACCCTCGACATTCCTTCGGAGGGGGAAGCGTACATCCTGGGAAACCCCGTTTCAAAACTCAACGGCCGGGAAGCTGCAAAGGTAAGGAACTATCATATCGGGTTTATCTTTCAGACGTACAACCTTTTACCCGTATATTCGGTCTTTGATAATGTGGAATTCCCATTGCTGCTGCAACCGCTTACGACCGGCGAAAGAAGCAGGATGGTGATGGAGGCACTCGACTGGGTGGGACTCACCGACAAGGCGAAGTCGAGGCCTGCGCAACTCTCTGGCGGGGAGTGCCAGCGGGTGGCCATTGCGAGGGCCATGGTAAAAAAACCTGAGATTGTGCTGGCAGATGAGCCCTCGGCCAATCTCGACGCCACCAATTCGCACCATATCCTGCAAACGATGCAAAAGCTCAACCGCGAGTTGAATACAACCTTCCTGTTCGCCACACACGACGATAAAGTGATGCAATACCTCGACCGGATTATCCATTTGCGCGACGGATCGGTTGAGCAGGATGAAATCCGTACAACCCGATAATGCCAAATACATGAAAACGCTGAAACTTGCTTTCAGGAACCTGCTTGGAGCAGGCCTCAGAACATGGCTGAATGTGTCGGTATTGTCGTTTACCTTTGTGGTAATAGTGTTTTACAACGGCATGCTGGATGGCTGGAACCGGCAGGCAATGACTGACACCAGGGCCTGGGAGACCGGCGCCGGGCAGCTATGGCATCCTGATTATGATCCATTCGACCCCTTCTCTCTGGCGGATGCCCATGCTAAGCCTGAACCCTCTTTGCAACAACTCATGGCACAAAAAGAGATCACCCCGGTACTCATCACCCAGGCGACCATTTACCCGGAAGGGAGAATGCTGAATGTTCTGCTGAAAGGGATCGACCCCGACCAGCAGATTTTAGCGTTGCCCACCATCATCATGAAGAAAACCACGGATGCCATCCCTGCACTGATTGGCAGGAGAATGGCAAAAACGGCAAGGCTGAAAAGCGGCGATCGTGTGATGCTGCAATGGCGCGACCGCAATGGTGCCTTTGATGCCCGTGAGCTGGAGATTGCCGGTATTTTTTCCGCCAATGTCCCTTCTGTCGACCAGGGGCAGGTATGGATTCCTCTGGAGCAATTGCAATCCATGACTGGTATGACCGGTGAAACCACCCTGATGGTCGCCGGTAAAGCTTATGACGCAAAGGATCTCGGAATATGGAAATTCAAAGATGAAGATTTCCTGATGAAGGACTACAAGCAACTGATGGAGTCGAAGAAGGGAGGGAGCCGGGTGATCTATTTTCTGCTGCTGGCCATCGCACTGCTGGCTATATTCGACACCCAGGTGCTCTCGGTTTTCCGACGTCAGCGGGAAATCGGAACCTACATTGCCCTGGGGATGACCCGCTGGCAGGTGGTAAAGATTTTTACGGTTGAAGGGGGCGCACACAGTCTGCTGGCCTTGTTGTTAGGAGCCATGTACGGAATCCCTCTGCTGTGGCTGCTCCATTCCAAAGGAATCCCCATGCCCGCGTCAACCGACGATATGGGCATCTCCATTACTGATAGTATTATACCGGTGTATGGCTTCTGGATGGTGGTAAGCAGTATGTTTCTGGTGGTAGTATCTGCCACCATTGTCAGCTACTTTCCGGCCAGCCGTATTGCCAGAATGAAACCTACCGATGCACTAAAAGGAAAAATCAAATGATCAGATTCTTGCTCAAAGGAATATTACACGACCGCAGCAGAAGCCTGCTGCCGATCGTGGTGGTTACGCTCGGCGTTGCCCTTACGGTGCTGCTTACCTGCTGGATTGAAGGCATCATGACGGACTCCCTGCGGATGAACGCAAACTTCAACACCGGGCATCTGAAAGTGGTCACCCGGACGCTGGCAGAAGACGAAACTCAGATGGCTCCGGATATGGCACTTACAGGGGTAAACTCACTGACCCAAACACTGAGGAGCTCCTTCCCGGATGTAGAATGGGTTTCCAGAATCCGGTTCGGAGGGCTGATT
>CAZJZF010000339.1:0-3496 GCA_964550385.1 uncultured Lentimicrobiaceae bacterium
TAGGATCCCGCTATAGGTTTCGGATGCCTGGATGAGTCCGTTTACACTATACTCAAGCTGCATCTGGCTGATGTTGCTGAGTCCGGTATTCTTTACCACCACGGTAACAGGGCTGGTGCTGCCTGTAACGGTAGTGCCCGGCGGATCGGTAATAGCCACCATGGTTGCATCCGTCTGGGCCTGGGGTATCAGGATTCTGAAATCATCCACCATCCAGCCTTCACTTTCCCCGTTTCCGTCAGAGAAAAACCGAAACCTGAACTGGATTGGTGAACTCATATTATTGAAGTTGGCCAGGCTGATGGAAGATTCGGTCCATCCGGTTGAACTCCCTGAAAAATAATGCTTCCCGGAATTCAGGGTGTTGTACCAGTTTGTTCCGGTTGGATCATGGTAGAACCCCAGGGTTGTCCATAAAGCTCCGCCATTGGTCGATACCTGAATCTGCATCCCGTCGGTGTTATCGGCAGTTATATGCCGGTGAAAGAATTTGAGGGTGGCATTGTTCACATGGCTGAAATTGAAATAGGGTGAATACAGATACTCCTCTGCGTTGCTGCCGTAATCACCCGAAAGGTTGGTTGCCCAAACGTTGGGTGCGCTGAGCGGATTATTCAGCAGGTTGCCCGATGGTACGCCACGCTGCCACAGATGCTGGCTCCCTCCGGTTCCCCAATAGGTCTGCATACCATCAAAATGATCATCATAGGGCAGGTTAACTATCGGCATGGCAGTGTATTGGAGAATACAGGTGTCATTGCCATGCAACTGATCGCCGGGTAGCATCGTGAATGCTTTGATGGTGGTGAGACCCTGTGGCAGAAATAATATTTGAGGGAAAAGAAATGCATCCGTTAATCCGGAAGGGAGATTGCCCGACCAGCTGGTAATTACCGGAGGATTGTTGTTGATCTGATACCCAAGGTTCATCGCCGTTATGGGGTTTTCACCAAAGTTCCTGAAAAGAATTTCAATGGTAATCTGCTGTCCTGTAATTGAATAGTTAACAGGTGGTTGGCTGAATGAAGTAACCCCTGCGTCATGGGATAATGGGGTGAATTCCCAGGCTCCGATATCAGGTGTTACTGCATTCCTGGGCTTCCCTTCAATGTCGGTGCTGATGCCAGGATAGGGGAGGGCTGCTGCGTTGAGGCTGGAGGAAGTTACCTGGTAGCCGGTATTTGCGAAGTACATGGGATCCACCGAAACAGAATTGCTGTCGAGCATTACCGTGTACATCTGCCACATGGCCAGGTCGGTGATGTTCAGGTTGTAATACCCCAGGTTAATGCCATTGGTATAGAGGTTGTTCCGGTCGGAATACATGGTGGCTGAAGGGGTGTTGACATAGAAAGCAAAACCACCGGCCAGATTCGTCAGGTTGTTGTTTCTCAGATTGATAAAGGCCACATTTCCGTAAGTAAATAATGCTCTGCTGGCGGGTCCGTATCCATGAATATTTACCGTGTTGTAAATGATTTCCAAAGAAGTAGCGTTTCCGATGTACATCCCGAAATCCGTATTGATGTGGCTGTTTACCGAGATGAAATTATTGCTGATCAGCCCTTGATTGGGATTGCCGGGATAGACGTACAGGTATATGCCATGGGTCTGGGCGTTACTGTTTAATATGATGCGGTTATTACTGATATTCAGGGAGGAATAGGTGTTGAAGATATAAATTCCCTTAAGCGTGGTGGTGTTGGTGGATTCAATATGGTTTCCGGTGATGATGACAGAATCAGCATAGTAAGAATAGATGCCGCTGTGGTAAAAACCGGTGATGGTATTGTTGCGGATCACAGTTCCATGATGCTGGTTAGCCGTTCCTACTCCATAATGGTAGATGCCATAATATCCGTTTCGGATCCTGTTACACTCCAGGGTGTTGTAATTTTCGTCGCTCTGATCAGAGAAATAAACCGGTACAGATTGGGGATTGTTGCCCGAAGGACTATGTATTACATTGCCAAACAGTGTGTTGTGATGTGATCCGTTTCTGAAAACCACGGCATTACCGGCAGATGTATTGGTGGCTGATAGGGTGATATGCCTGAAGGTAACATAGGAGATGCCATCGAATCGAACAATAAAATTCGATGAGGTAGGACTTTGATAAGTAAGGATAACAGTTGTGCTATCGTTGGCCGCCGACTCAAAGGTTACCGTTTGGGTTGCGCTGATGCCGGGAATGGTATCGAGTGAAATCTGTTCATTGTAGGTGCCGGATGCTACCTTGAAAACAACCGTGCTGTCGATGCCATAGATCTTCAGGGCACTTACTGCCTGCGTAAAGTTTGTAAAATCGGCTCCGGTAGAACCAATGGTGTATATACCCTTTAGGGGTGGCAGAAATACATAAATACTCAACCAAAGGGTATCGTTATAGGGAAATGGATCCACCTGACTGTTGGGTGCTACAGACCATATTTTCAGTTGGTAAACCCCTGATGCAAAGTTGAGGTTTCCCAACAGGATGCTCGACTGGATAGCAGTAGAAGCCAGATTGCCGTTCCAGTTCACCGGTTGCTGTGCAACGCCATTCACTTCCCAATGCAGCGTTACTGCGGTAAGGGGATTGGAACCACCGTTTTTCAGGGTAACCTGCACAGGCGAAATACCGGGGTTCACAGGCGAAGCCGGACTGCTTAATGCCAGTATCCAGGCATCATTCAACGGCGGATTGAATTCATCAGCTCCAATATCAGGGGTTGTGATGTTTCGGACTTCTCCGTCGATATCTGTGGTGATATACCCTAATGCCCTTCCTGATGCATTCAGAAAAGGGTTGCTTGTGTGCAAATCATTTCCTGATACAAAAAATGGCTCAGTGTTGTAACTGTTTGTTTCCTTACCGCTTACGGACTTCAGATCGCTTAATGTGGACTGATCAGCTCCCCAGTACGCAAGGTAGTTGCCAGTGGTGATGTAGTTGTTGTAATCGCAGCTGTCAATGGCGGCCGGAGTAACCACATATAAAGCATAGCCGGGGCCTGATACCTTTACGTTGTTGTTGAAATATTGCTGCCCGCTACCCCCCGATTGGTAAATTCCCCTGCTGGTAGCGTATGAATCGTTCATGTGTACAGAGTTGTTTACAATCCGGATGTTGGTACACGTGTATACATAGATGCCTGTGCTGTACAAGGTGCTGCCGCTGGTTTTAACAACGAAATTGTTGGCAATAATGGCAGGATCACCCTGCGTTCCGCTAAAGTCATTCAGATATATTCCATATCCGTATCCTGAACTCAAAAGCTCAACGGTGTTGGCGGTTATGGAAGAGGCAGTAGCATCCGCTGCCTGAATTCCGTATGCTGTGGTGTAAAATAATCCTGAAGTGCAGTGGTTCCCGTGTATCATCATCGAATCCTGGTAGCTGGTATTGATTGCTGTATAGTAGAAATTGCTGATGTGATTCCCCTGTATGAGATTGCCGTTAGCTTTTGCCGGATGGGTTGAAATGCCATACAAATGAACTGAATGGTAACCGCCC
>CAZJZF010000340.1:0-820 GCA_964550385.1 uncultured Lentimicrobiaceae bacterium
AGAGTTCCCAGATTGAGCTGCTCAGTATAGGTGCCGGGTGCAACATTAAAAGTAACCGGCCCTGTTATTCCGCAAAGGTTCAGAGAGGTAAGTGCATCATTGAAGTTGATGAAATCGGGGCTGGTACCTCCAATAGTGTAAGTTCCTGAAAGGGTATTGGCGCAGAGTGACACTACCCTGATATTGTCGATAAACCAGGCATAGTTATCGGGCATGGTGTTGCCCGGAGTGGCATCCCGCAACACAAACCTGATCTTCACATTGGCAGCGTTCCCGGCCAGTGTTGAGATGTTAAAGGTTTCACTTTTCCACCAGATATTGGTGGGCACAGCATAGGTTCCTGCAACCCAGTCGGTGGCATAGGCAGCTGCCGTGAACTTATTGCCATTATTGGCAAACTGACTGGCTCCCAAATACTGGGCACCAGTTAGCCTGGTCCAGGTTACGCCATTGTCAGTTGAAGCTTCAATATATGCCTCATCAAAGAACTCAATCTTACAGATGTGGTCAAAATACAGCATTACATTGGCACTTCCCGTCGTAGAAAAGCTTAAGGTGGTAAGCACGGAGCTGTCACCGGCATTGACAATCCGGGAAGAGTCACTTAATGCTCCCTGTGAAAAGAGGGTGGTACTTTTTGCCCAGGTGGCTGTTCCGGCAGAAACCACACTGTCGGGCAATGAATTTGCCTCGAAATTCTCCGAGAAAAGCAAGGTTTGCCCGTAAGATATTCCTCCGGTCAGAACCAAAGTTGCCAGAAGGAAAAGATAACGAAAGGTTTTCATAACTGTTTGTTTTTATGTGTTTTATATTGACTGAT
>CAZJZF010000340.1:830-3491 GCA_964550385.1 uncultured Lentimicrobiaceae bacterium
TTAGATATTTTCCTTGGTTTTTTTTATGCAGCATTAGTTTTTGTTTTCAACAATACCCCAGAGGCTGTATTTTCGTAAATCGATTTAGGTTGGACGGGTCAAAGATAAACACTTTCTGCATTACTGGTGAAAAAAACACAAAAGAATATGTTAATTACTTGTTGATAAAGCTACTACATAATATAAACTTGGTAGATTTATCTGTTGATCCTGCAAAACCAGAAATGTTTAATCTGAATCAACGGATATTCTATATTTGTGGATTCAAAACATAAAAACGATATGCGAATCACAATTATCACCCTGCTTTTCTGTGCTGCTCTTATGGTAAATGCGCAGCACCAGTATGCCGTCGGATTTCGTCTGGGCGACCCTTCCGGTATAACCGCCAGATTGTACACTGAAACCAACCGGTTCGAGTTGAATTTGGGCCGGAGTCATGTGTTTTACGGCAAAGGCTGGTACGAAAACCAGTTCGCTCCATGGTATAAAGCTCAGGATTTCGGATACATGGAGGTGCAATTCCTGCGCTACAAAACCTCTTTTCCACTGGCTCTTCAGCTGCACCGTATCCATCAGAAACCATGGAAAAAGCTGGGGGATAAAAAGCTCTATCTTTTCGACTGGTACTATGGTTACGGGTTACAGTTTGCCTTCCAGAAGTACGAGTATGAATATCGTTACAAAGTTACCAGCACCTCTCCCTGGGTTCCGGTTTGGAATACCGTTTCCGATATTGATGTGGGGCTCGATGGATTGATTGGCGTAGAATACACCATACAAAAAACGCCTCTGAGACTTTTTGCCGATCTGAACCTGTTCATGGAGGTGGCAGATAATCCCTTCAGGTTCTTCTTTCAGAGCGGCGTTGGGATCAGATATCTGCTCGGGGTTAAGACAAAAGAGTAGCAATTAAGCTACTTACGTTCTGATTCAGTCTCTTCTGACCAGTACTCCCTGGTTAACGATTATCTTTTTCCCGCTACTTTTTTCTGCTTCAACAAAATAGCTGTAAGAAGTTCCTGAGACGGTTTTTGTGTCGGTCCAGGTGCCTGTGTTGTTGGGTTTTGAAGCCACAAGTTCCGGTTGCCCTTCCCCTTTTCTCCGGTATATGTGGAGTTTTTCGATGTCTGGATCTGTTAGCCCCTGCCATGAGAGGGTAATACCCCCCTCATCCTGACTGGCAACAAGAATGAGTGCCGGGATTTCAGGTACTATATCAATTCGCGCCCCTGACCGCAGCGAAGAAGGCTTCCCCTGCTGATTCACACTCTCTACTTCATACAGAAACTCCCCTTCCAACCCCGCAGTGCTATCGGTGAAATGGTTCAGGGAATAGTGGATCAGGGTTTTGTTGAGCATAACGGGTTGCTGCAATTCAGCCTTTCTTCCCTGATCAGCAGTCCTGTATACATTAAAACCTGCTACGGAGGGATTGTCAGCCATCTGATTCCAGATCAGCATAGGGTACCCCTGATCGTCAGTCATCACCATCAGACCAGCAGGAGGTGAAACTTCGAGTAAGCCGGACATATTGACCCACAACGTATCACCGGGGTGACTTTCCAGGTACCCGTCGCCGATGGCGGTTGCATAGTAGAACAGTTCACGGACCTGAGGTGCAAACGGAACCGTATCTTTCAATTCATACCACTCACTGGCAGTAACATCCTTCCGGGCAACCATCAGATATTGTGATTTGTCGCCCTCACGGCGGTATACATTACAACCAATAACATCATCTCCCACCTTTCTGAAGCGAAGCAGCACTTTGCCATCGACAACCACTGCCGACATTTCCTGTGGGGGAAGGGGAACCGAAGCGTAGGTGCTGAATCCATGAATTCTAACGCTGGGGGGCTGGTACCCAAAGAAATCCCTGATCTGCAGAAAATAAAACCAGGGCTCATTGGAGCGTTCAACCGGGTCTTCAAAAAACTCAGCATCCGGTTCCAAACGGGCAATGAGCTCGTATCCGTCCTTGTAGTTTCTGCTCCTGAACAATGCCAGTCCCTGCACGGTACGGGTATCGTTCAGTTTCCACTCGAGCCTGATTGCTTTTTTTCCTTTCGCCGGATTTGCCGTAAATATTTCAATGTAAGGGATTTTCGTAAAACCCGGGGTTTGCCCGAACAGAATTTCCGAATGGATCGTATCACGTTTTCCGGGCACATCAATATAGTACCGGTATATCCCCGGTCTGGTGAGTGTTGTGTCGAAAACAACATAGAATGTTGTGTCAGTATTTACTTTGATGTAATACTGCGGTAACACTTTAACAAAATCCTCTTTGTCGACCGAACCCCTGAACACGCGACAAACCGTAGTGTCGGGTTTTACCGCTGAGTACCATTCCAGCCTGGGAAACTGGCCGGTGTTGTCAGACCGGAGCCCTTTTATCACCTGACCCTGCATCAGAAGCGGGGTCAAAAGGATGCAAAAACAAAGTATTAGGGTTCTCATATCGTCTTTTATCTTCAGATTTTCAGATTTTTTACTGACATGTGGCAAAGGGGACAAAGTCCATGTGTATGTCGGTTCCTGTAATGCCAAATTCAATTTTGGCGCTGATGTTACTGGTAATGATATCCAGCAGGTTTCCCAGTCCCAGGTAATCCAGCACCGAACCGCACGAGCCTGTCACATAGGTTTGCAGTGCCA
>CAZJZF010000341.1:0-305 GCA_964550385.1 uncultured Lentimicrobiaceae bacterium
AGCAAAACAGCCATAACCGACCATAGTATAACCGAACGACAACTCGTTCTGTACAATTGAAGGATTGAATCAGGCACTTACTGGTTGGTTTTTCGTTTCCAGGTTGTCGTACGACCGATGGCTGAAATGCCGATATAACCCCTTACAAACAAGGTGTTTTTATCCTGCATGGTGATGTTGCATTTGTAGGTCTTTCCGTTATCGGGATCATAAATGGTTCCATCCACCCATTGTTTTCCGTCAAAACGAAACCCTTTGAGAATCAGCAATCCCATTATAGGAGTATTTCGTAGTTTGGGATCGGG
>CAZJZF010000341.1:315-3488 GCA_964550385.1 uncultured Lentimicrobiaceae bacterium
GGTTCTCTTTGTCGAGCTTGGGTTTTCCGTCTGGCTCATTGGGATTTTTCTGCCAGGTAATTTTTCCGAAGTAATAGTCGGATTTGTTCTTGTATATATGCACCAGAGCTTTGCTCTCATCCGTGTACCACTCACCCAGAATATCATCACCCTTCCAGGCAGGCGCGGGGATAAAAGCCATGAACATCAGTGCCGTCATGGCAACCAGCGAAAAAATCAGCCTTTTTGTCTGCATAGCAATTTGTTTTTTTTGGTTTCAGGCGGTTAAATTAGCGAATATGAAGATATGAAGAGATAAAATCACCATGAATAATTATCTGCCAGTGCAATCAGAATGATGGCGAGGATGGCGGCTCCGATTCCGGCCCAGTTCACTGTCCTGAGTTTCTCCCTGAAAACAAAGTAACCGGTGAGTGCCGAAAGCGTAACAATTCCTGCGTTGAAAACGGGAAAAAATACTGAGTTGGGAAAGGCATCCAGTGCTTTATAGAAATAATAGGTTGAAAGGTAGTTGAATAACCCAAGTATCACTCCGGCCAGAATATTTTTGCCCTGAATGGGAACTTTGAATATTAGAGTACGGAATAGCGTAGCAATCAGTCCCAGGGTAAGTGCAGTAGAAAAAACCACAATAAAAAGTCCCGTTGTATCATGGTTTTCGTTTATGCCATAAACCACGTTGGTGTAGCTCATTAATGAATCGTTGGTACCATTGCCCAGGAAAAGCAAAACAGGCAGGATTACCAGAAGGTTGTTCAGTTTCAGTTTTTCTTTCTTGCGGAAGGTGAGGTAGAATGCTGCCAGCGCGAGCAAAATGCCAAATCCTTTAAGAAGAGAAAGACTATCATTTTTCAGTACTAAAACACCAAGCATTACAGGGATTACTACCGACATTTTTGAGGAAACAGCAGTGATGGCGATACCTGCTTTAAGGGACGAAACTGCAAACACTGAGAACACGGTTATAAAGAAAATCCCAATAAGAATCCCGTTGTAAAACCATGGAGCAGAAGTGAGTGAATGAACAGTGGTACCCGGAGCCGCAGTTAGAATGCCGCTGATCGTGGCTACCAGATAGTTGGTGGTGATGGCCTGAAGGGTGTCAATGTTGAATCTTCCGAATATCTTGAAAGTAGCCATTATCAGGGTCGAGAAGAGAAGGGCCAGCAGAAGGAAGATCATATTTAACGTTGTTTACAATTGTAACCGACCTGAAGTAATTCATTATTAAGCTGATATGTATGGGTCGGTGGAATAGGGATTTCAGGAGCTTTCACACCCGCTTTAAACCGTTTGTTCCCAGTAAATACCCTGTATTCGTCCCAAAGACCCTCGCGAATGAATGATTCGAGGGTATATCTTCCTCCTTCAACCATAAGAGTAAGGATTCTATGGTGATATAATTCCGACATCAGGGTTGGTAAATAGTTACCGGCAACGCCGGTTTGCAAAAGCCTGAGATTTTCCTTTTCCCGAATCGGGGTTTCAGGGCAAATCAGCCAGGTTGGAACATTCCCGACAAACACCCTGAATTGCTCGGTTAGTTCACCATCGCCATCCAGGATTATTCTCAAAGGGTTTTTTCCGGGCCAATCGCGAGTTGTGAGTTCGGGGTTATCGTTCTTCACGGTTCCTGAACCGGCAAGAATGGCGTCGGACTCAGCCCTCCACCGGTGCACCAGCGATTTAAGCTTTATGTTGGTAATCCAGTTGATGCCCCGCGTAGCACCGGGATCCCTTTCCCTGTCAATGAATCCATCCTGGGTTTGTGCCCATTTTAACAGGATATAGGGACGTTGCTTCGTATGATAGGTGAAGAAGGCCCGGTTCAGATATCTGGATTCTGTTTCCAGAATACCCGTTGCAACATCTATTCCGGCACTTTTGAGCCTGGTTACACCTTCCCCGGCCACCAGGGGATTCGGGTCCAGGCATCCGATAACAACGCGTGGCAGACCCATCGCGATAATCAGATCACTGCAGGGTGGGGTTTTCCCATAATGGCTGCAGGGTTCAAGGTTTACGTATAATGTACTGTTTGTAAGGAGTTCTTTGTTTTGTAAGTAATTTATGGCAACTACTTCGGCATGGGGACCACCAAAGCGGTGGTGATAACCTTCAGCGATAATACGTTCATTATGAACAATTACGCAACCTACCATCGGGTTAGGGGACACCAGCCCGGCCCCCCGTTTTGCCAGTTCAAGGCATCGATACATGTAGCGTTCATCGGCTGTCATTTTGCAAACCTACAGCTTTTTCCCCAATGGCATGCTTTCCTGCATCACCCTTCCATTTTGCACTTTCTGATTATCTTTGCACGGATGATTGGCAGGACAAACCGCGCAAGGGAGATTTTACAGGAGGTGATCGGGCAGTTGCTGATGCACTATGACCTTACAGAAGCCAGTTCTGTTGCACGTGTGCTTTTTGAAGTTCGGCTGGGATTGTCCCGAACCCGATTGGCTCTTGAACCCGATTACCGCTTATCGGAATCTGAAATTGTATCCCTTTTCAAGGATCTGAAAAAGCTGCTTTCAGGAATGCCGGTTCAGTATGTTACCGGCAATGCACATTTTCTTGGACTTGATTTTCTGGTGAAGGAAGGCATACTGATACCGAGACAGGAAACCGAAGAACTTGTAATGCTATGTGCGGATTTTCTCCATCAAACACCGGATCCATGCATAGTAGATGCCTGTACCGGGAGCGGGGCTATTGCCGTTGCCCTGAAAGCCAGAATTCCTCAATCCCGCGTTGTCGCTACTGATTATCTGCCTGAAGTACTTGAAGTAGCCAGATTTAATGCGGTGAATAACAATGTAATAGTTGAATTTTTTCTTCATGATATTCTCACAGATCACCTTGAAATTCCAGTCCAAAATGTTAACCTTCTGGTTAGCAATCCACCCTACATTCCTCTCTCTTTTCAGGATGAATTGGCAGTTCAGGTTAAAGATTTTGAACCTTCTGCCGCCCTTTTTGTTCCTGATGAGGACCCCCTTCTGTTTTACAGGAGGCTGTCGGCTGTGGCCAAGAATATTCTGTGTCCCGGAGGCGCTCTGATGGTAGAAACCGATCATCGATTTAACGATAGGGTTGTTGATCTCTTCAGATCCCAGGGATTTACAGGCATTACCGCCATTGCTGATCTGACCGGCAAGGACCGGTTT
>CAZJZF010000342.1:0-3473 GCA_964550385.1 uncultured Lentimicrobiaceae bacterium
CGGAATCTGGGGCATTGTGGCACTGGTAGGTGCTGCAGTACTTGCTGCCACAGCTTTTGTCAGCTTCTGTGGTTTGTACACCCTGTTCGGAATTTCCACCTGTCCGGCCAAACGAAAATAAATTTTGGTCGTAACCGACCGGAAATGAGAAGTTGATTTGTATGACGAAAGAGCAAAATACTTCCGGAATCTATTCCATTCAAAAAACTGATAAGGAAACCCTGCTGCGATGGTACCATCTGCTGGTTCTTGGCAGGACTCTCGACGAGAAGGCGCCCAACTATCTGAAACAGGCGCTTGGCTGGTCGTACCATGCACCGTATGCAGGTCACGATGGCATACAGCTTGCCATCGGGCAGGTCTTTAATCGGGATACTGACCATTTGTTTCCCTATTACCGCGATATGCTTACCACCCTCTCTGCAGGTCTTACCGCAGAAGAGATCATCCTGAACGGCATCAGCAAAGCCACGGATGTGGCTTCGGGAGGGCGGCATATGTCGAACCACTTTGCCAAGCCGGAATGGCATATCCACAATGTTTCGTCTGCCACCGGTAATCACACCCTGCATGCCGTTGGGGTAGCCCGGGGGATGAATCGCTATGGCATTCAGGGAGTTGCCATCAGCTCACAAGGAGAATCCTCTGTATCGGAAGGGTACGTGTATGAAGCGATCAACGGAGCCTCTAAAGAGAAGCTGCCGGTGATTTTCGTATTCCAGGACAACCGTTTCGGGATTTCTGTGCCAACGAAGGATCAGACTGCCAACCACCATGTTGCCAACAACTTCAGCGGGATTAAGAACCTTAGAATCATTCACTGCGACGGCAAAAATGTATTCGACTCGATGCAGGCGATGACGGAAGCGCGTCGCCACGCGATTGAAGCGCAGGAACCGGTAATTGTACACGCCCGGTGCGTAAGGATAAAATCGCACAGCAACTCCGATCGTCATGAGTTGTATCGTGATGAAAACGAATTGCACTGTACTGCTGCTGCCGATCCTTTGCAACGTTTCAGGAAGCAGCTGCTGCACAGCAAACGGTTTACCGAACAGGAACTTGAAGCGATTGAACAGGAGGTGAAGGGAGAGGTAAGCGCTGCCCACAAAAAGGGTATGGCTGCTCCCGATCCCGATCCGGCCTCCATCCACCGGTTTGTGCTGCCTGAAAGTGCCAATCCGGGGAAGTATGCAGAAGGGATTCATCATGAAACAGGTCCGAAAAAAAAAGCTGATAGAGGCACTGAATGAGACCCTTAAGGCAGAATTCAGGCACAACCCCGATACCTTCATCTGGGGGCAAGATGTAGCCCACAAGGAAAAAGGGGGTATCTTCAATGTTACCAAGGGGATGCAGCAGGAATTCGGGATGGATCGTGTCTTCAACGGTCCCATTGCCGAAGATTTTATCCTGGGTACTGCCAACGGAATGAGCCGTTTGAATCCCAGGATCAGGATTGTGGTGGAGGGTGCAGAATTTGCCGACTATTTCTGGCCTGCCATGGAGCAGTTTGTAGAGATGACCCACGAATACTGGCGCACCAACGGGAAGTTTTCTCCGAATGTTACCATCAGGCTTGCCTCCGGAGGATACATAGGCGGAGGGCTTTACCATTCCCAAACCATCGAAGGGGCGCTGGCTACTTTCCCCGGCATCCGTATCGTTTACCCCTCCTTTGCCGATGATGCAGCAGGATTGCTCAGGATGGCGATGCGGTCGGAAGGCCCTACCCTGTTCCTCGAGCCCAAAGCGCTTTACAACAACCCCGATGCTGCCACTCCTGTTCCCGATGATTTTATGGTCCCGTTTGGCAAAGCACGGATCAGAAAAGTGGGGAAAGATCTGAGTATCATCACCTACGGGAATACAACCCACCTTTCGCTGAAGGCTGCAGCCGAGATTGAAGCTGCCACCGGCAAAAGCCCGGAGGTGCTGGACCTGCGCTCCATTTCACCTTTCGATGAAGCCGCCATCCTGGCTACCGTGCAGAAAACCGGCAGGGCACTGGTGGTTACCGAGGACAAAGTTTTCGGAGGATTTGGGGGAGAGATTGCCGCCATGATCAGCGAAAAGGGATTTACATTTCTGGATGCCCCTGTGATGCGGGTGGGTTCAACCTATACACCCGTGGGTTTCAACCCGATACTCGAAAAAGCTATTTTACCGGATGCAGCAAGGATCAGGAAAGCAGCAGAAGAGTTGCTGGCCTACTGAAAGGAACATGGCCTGATGGACATATTTCGCATGCTTTGAACCAACCACCAACCCACGCAGTGGCTTGAACTGCATTAACGTCGCTCCGCAGCTACCGATTTTGTTGTTTATTGCCCGTTGGTAATGCATTCTTTTCGTAAGCCTTCGCAAAACGGTGGTTCCATCCTGTTCAAATCATTAAAACTCCATAATACAGGAGCGGGCTTTCCCCGCCAGGGCGGGGCAGACAGTGCAATCCGCCAGCCGGCGGACTTCATGTTTGGCTTCGTTGCTCAGCCACACTGCCCGCCTCGTCGTAGACGGGGAAGCCTTACTTATTAGTGCCTGGCTAAAGTTGCTTTATTTTCTCAGGATTCTGTCTACAATCATAGATTGATGCAATAGTGATAAGATTCCCCTTTTTCCAATAGATAATCTTGTAGTTGCTTTCAACTAGGTATCTAAAGTCTTCAGGATATTCAACCAAAAGTTCTTCTTTCGGACCGATGAACGGGTTGGTTTCTAAAATTGATATTCTTTCCAGGATCCTATTGACTATTTTTTTAGCATTTCTTGGACTTGCAGCAGAGGCATAGTAATCAAATATGTCTTTGAGTTGTCTTTCCGACAACTCTGACCATTCAATCCTTATTTCCATGATTTGACTTTACTCTTTAGCTCTAGGTGAGAGATAACCCGACCTTCATCGCTATCAAGTTTCGCTTGACCAATCATTTCATGGAATTCGTTTAATGACATAGGTTTCAAGTTTCTTTCGTGAGAAATTTTCTTTTCTTGCTTGATAAACGATTCAAGTTTAGTGATAAGGCTTTCATCACTAATTCGAAGGAATTCCTCAATTAAAACCAACTTTCTTGCTTGAATGTTCATGTCTTTAGTTCTTTCTGCAAATATAAAACTTTTCAAGGCGAAAAGTACCAGATCGGCAATTTTTAGCTTGGCACAACGGCAGTTTGTCTCAGAACCTCGATTCCGGGGTTCTGAGGATCAAATGTACGCCTTTTGGAGGAAGTTTAGTCGTTTATTTGTTTAGTTGTTTAGTCGTTGAGGAGGTTGAGGAGGTTGAGGAGGTTGAGGAGGTTGAGGAGGTTGAGTTGTTTAGTCGTTTAGTCGTTTAGTCATATAGTCGTTTAGTCGTTTAGTCGTATAGTCGTTTAGTCGTCTGGTCGTATAGTCGTTTAGTCGTTTAGTCGTTTAGTCGTTCTTTCGTTCTTTCGTTCTTTCGTTCTTTCGTGGGGGACAACCAGGTATCAACC
>CAZJZF010000343.1:0-3457 GCA_964550385.1 uncultured Lentimicrobiaceae bacterium
TCACTGTTGCAGAAGTATGAGATGAATTTATTGATATGATTTGCAATAATGTACCTGGAGTGCTTTTCTCCGTTGCCTTTTAATTGCAGAATTTCTGCAATTTCGTGCGTTTTATAACCCTGTGGTCTTACTTTATAACTGCTGTTTGATACAATGTGTTTGTATGCGAGTGAATGGGCTGTTTCAACTTTCACATTGTTCAACCCTTTTTCTGCAAATTTTTTACTCGCTTCAAGTTTTACGGATTTATTAAAGGCCAGGTAAAGGATTTTGCTGTGAGCCAGTCTCGCCCTGGCATATTCGATGATGGTGGTAGTTTTTCCCGATCCGGCAACAGCATTAATCTTGATGTTGCCAGTGGAGTTTATGATATTGAGTTGTTCTTGTGTTAGATTCATCTGATCGACACCTGATTTTTGTTGCTGGTCCGTATTGCAGGCTAGTTCCTCGCAAAAATAGAAATCGTTCAGCAAAGTAACACATTCGGTCTGGAACATTCTCAAAGTATGCAATAGGCAGTAGTTTAGTTGTTTATTTGTTTATTTGTTTAGTTGTTTAGCTGTTTAGTTGTTTAGCTGTTTAGTTGTTCAAGTGTTTCAGGATCAAAGTTCAAGGATCAAAGAGTGATGAGTTAGGAATTATGAGTTATAAGCTGCGTAGCAGCGTAACCTTTGTAGGAAACATGCCCCACCACATACCCAAAAGCTGCGTTGCAGCGTAACATATTCAGGTTCAGTGTTCAAGCGTTCAAGTGTTCAAGCGTTCAAGTGTTCAAGCGATCAAATGTTCAAGGGTTGAGGCTGCTCCGAAAAGGGTTTTTATGCCACAAAGGCACCAAGGCACCAAGAAACACAGCTTCTAAATTACAGATATTTAGCTCTTAGTGATTCTTTGTGTCTTCGAGCCTTAGTGGCAATTTTATCTTTCTGCGCATTTCTACCGCATTTGTTGTAACACTCACTGTTTGATTTTTATCAGCTTCCTGGTTAACAGAAATACCCCATTTTCATAGATTCTCATAAAATAAGTGCCATTGGCAAAAGGACCCAGGTCGATATGATTTACCTTGAATTCCAGTTGTCCGGCCAGAAGGACTTCCCCATGTATTCCCACCAATTCAAATGAAGCATTTTGGGGGGCAGAGGCGAATTCGACCATAATTTGGGAGGAGGCAGGAACAGGATAGCATTCAACCGATTGCACCCCCTCTGGTTCATCCAGGCCGATATTGAGTGAGAAAACAATTTCATAATACTTTTTGGCGAAACCGTCTTCTGCAGTAATTCGAACCTTCGCTGTTCGTTCAGCCAGGGTTCCGTTCAGGTTTATGGCCTGAAAAATCGTTTGAGATGCATTGGTGTCACGGGGTTCTGCGCTCACCACCGGCACATGGGTGGTTCCTGCAGGAAACTGTACCGAGTAATGGTAAACGGTGTCCACAAACCCGCTTAGAAGCGTGTTGTCAAGCCTGATGCTTTTGGCTTGCGCATCGTTGTTTCCCAAATCTGCCCAAACAGGGTTCGAAAATGCAAAGCCGTTGCCGGCTTCCATTTCCACCCTGAAAAAGTCGTTAAGTCCCATCGATGTCACAACTCCAAAGGATATGGTATCTGCCATTGGCGAGGATGCCTGCAGAACCTGTCCGTTCTTTATAATTCGAACGGCGTTGATATCCTGTCCGGCAGAACCTGCGATATTCATATGTACAGCCCTGCCTGCTGCGGGTATTTTAACCGCAGATCCCATTGGAATGCCTTCAATATCAAATGAAAGGACGGGCCCATTGGTGCCATAGAAACAGCCCGTATTGAATGCTTCCATTACTTCATCCCTGCAAAGGCTGTCTAAAAGTGCAACAATATGCGGATCTCCCACTTTCCCGGCATTATGGGCATCGGAATTGGCCATCCCAAACAGTCGTTTGCCCGTAGTATTCAGGCTGTCCCAAACCGCAAATGCCTGAGCATTAACCGAATGGGTGGCATGATAAAACCCATTCCAGACTTCAATTCCCTTGTATCCGCTTACACTCCAGTCGGTCCATGGAAGGCCGGGATAGTACGGATGCGCCAGATAAACGATGCCTTTGCCATTGTTGTTATACAGCACAGAATCTATCAGCTGCTGATAGGTGTAAAGGCTTGCATCCCATGGCCTTACGTCGGTGATGTTATAGGCCAGGAAATGGCTCGGAGAGGTGGAGACCTCTTCTCCGAACATGGCCAGAAAATCATCGTATTTTGCATCCTCAACAGCCACCGCTGCAGCATGATTGATGGTATTGTGATCGGTTACGGTAACCCAGCTTAATCCTTTCTGATAAGCAGAGGTTATATTGTCAGATACCGAGCCGGATCCATCGCTATAGGTGGTGTGCATGTGGTTATCTCCGGCAAACCATCCTTTTGAATTCACAAAAATGCTTTCATAATTCGTAGTTGCCTGATTCGCTGTATCGATTATCAAACAACGGATAAATCCCCTGCCACCATTTTGTGCCGTGAGTATCCAGGTTAGGGTTGTGTCGCTGTTGGCAGGGATGCCGGCAATGTTGAGCAGTGTAGAACTGCCTGAAGTGAGCTGCCCGGGTAGCTGCAGGCTGACTGCCAATGCCATAGAAGTCTGGTTTAAGCTGTTTGAGATGGTGAGTTTCGCAAGAAGGGTGTCATTGTAATGCAGTTTATCTTTGGTGATACTGAAACTGCCGGAAATCCCCGTTTGCTGCGCAATCAATTGGGAGTAAACATCCTGGATAGCGTCGGCTTTGTTAGGATAGCCTATGGTGCTGGCAGCTACCAGATAGCGTTTGTACACATAGCTTGATCCGGGGTTTATCGAAATGGAATCCATCGACATGATCCATGAATTGTTTCCGTAGGCTGTAAAATTCGACCCGAAACTCCCTTCATAAATAAATCCGTATGCCTGGGGATTATTGCCCGACATAGCCATCCAGGGTAATGAAGGGGTATAGCTTGCAGGATTGCTGTATGCCGAGGTTATATCTCCGAATCCCGGCACATGGGAATATTGCCCGGAGCCGTCATGGTCAATCACATCACCCACCCAGAAAGATTGTGGTGTTAAGGTATTGTTTTCCATTTGAGTTTCCGTATAAATGTACTTTTTACCGGGTTCAATGGTATAGGTAGTTTTAACAGGAATCGTGCTGAAAACAACCACAGAATCATTGTTAATTCCCTGCAGTTCAAAATAATGACCCTCTGCTTTAACAATGGCAATGTTCGGATTCAACAGGTGTACATACACCGTGTCGTAGCGCACCGATTCGTAATCCCAGGCTTCGGTACCCGTTGGTTTCAGCTTGCTTGCATAGGAAAGATGGATCCAGTCCAGGTCATCAGCTGCACCTGCAACAGCAAGATCGAGGGGGCGCCCCAGTGAAGAATACTGCAACTGACCATCAATGCTTGTATTTGCGATGGAAACAGCCAGT
>CAZJZF010000344.1:0-3448 GCA_964550385.1 uncultured Lentimicrobiaceae bacterium
TGCAGAGTCGCTAGGTCTTGGCACCAGTATGCTCGGGGCGGTTAATCCGTTCATCCAGAATGGAAAGAGGGCAAAGAAATTCAGGGAAAACCACGGGATACGCTACAAAAGCAAGGAGGGTTTATTCGTTGCTTTCGGGTATCCCGCGGTGAAGTACAGAAAGGGAATCAGGAGAACCTTTGCCTCAGTGACAATGGCTTAGATCGCCTTTAGGTCTGATTTCAGTATGATTGGCCGTTTTTCAGGCCTGTAACTTTTTGCCGATAAAAAAGACATAACCATAGTAGGCGCTGTATTTTTCATACATAAGGGCTTCATGGCGCATTTCTTCCACCAGTGATGCAGCGTAGCTGTTACCGTTGTGCTGTTGGAGAAATCCCTCCTGAATACCTGTCTGAGGGACAAAGAAATGGTCTGTCCAGCAATTTTCGGGCAGAATAAAAGTGGACACGGGAACAAAGCCGGCAGCCTGCATCTGAGCCACTTTAGCCGGAATAGTGTCTATACCGGGGTAAGCGTCATTCCAGAATTTATGGATTTCTTCAGGGCGTTCATCGGTAAACCAGCAGGCTTCCGTAACGGCAACGAAGCCTTCTGGTTTGAGGAAATTCCGCCACTCGGTAAGTCCTTTTTCGAAACCGATGTTGTAGATGGCACCTTCACACCAGATCAGGTCGAGTGATTCAGGTTGAAACGGGAGTTCTTCCATGTTTCCTGTAATCCCTTTTACCCTTTCCTGAAGGTTCAGTCGGGATGCGTTTAAGTTGAACAGGTCGATGAAGGTTGGAAAAAGGTCGATTCCGGTGATGGTTCCCGGAATGTGCCGGGCCAGCACCATGGTTTGTCCGCCGGTGCCACAACCAATGTCGGCAATTCGCGAACGGTCGGTAACTCCTTCAATGAAACTGAGAGCTTTAAGGGTTACTTCAGGGCTTCCGGGACCCTGGCATTCCAGGTTGGAGAAATATTCACAGATGATATTAAAATCGAAATCGTGGATGGATGAATTATCGTTACTCATGATGTTAATTGTGTTTGATCAGAAATGAAAGCAGAACTTGCTTTCGATGGTTTTTTAAGAAATCAATACGATTTTTTGCCGGTGAGATTTCACCGGCCAGATCACGGTACAACCTGTAACCATTTGGTTACAAGTTGTCTACTACACAATATCCGAAGCAGAGAGTAACATCCAAAGGTTTTGGTGATGCAAAGGTAGTGGTTTTTTCAGTCGAACAGTCAAAGTTTTCGATTGTTTTTGCCAACGCACCCGTTTCTGTCGCCCCTCCGGGGCTTCCGGGACTTGCACCAGCATCGAACCAGGGGCGTTGCCCCTGGAATGTTCTGTTTGCCCTACGGGCAAAAGCAGGCGCAAGCGCCGGAGGCGCGACAGAAATCCTCCTTCTTCTGTTTGCCCCCAAAAATTCACCATAAAAAGAGAAGGTTGTTTGATGTATCTTTGTGGGAATATCGGAAAAACATGCTATGGGTGCTGTTTGATCAACAGGCAGTTACCCAAACCAAATGATCCATCATGAAATCAACCCTCCGGATAAAAACAAGCCTGATCATAATCTTGGTTTTGGCTTTCACCTCTGGCTGCGAAAAGTATCCCTTATTGCAGGGGAATTACAGAAAAGAATATTGTGGCAATTATTCCTTTACGGTTATTGTGAAAAATTGGCGAATGGATATTGGAGTCTGGTATGACACCCTTCAAACTGAAGGGCTTGTGCGAAAATATGAACCGGAAGACAGCGACAGCGATCTTTTTGGACAAGATGACAGCGAAATGGATAACTCTAAAAGGATTACTATTGAAATCCGTAATGGAGACCCTTTCATTACCCCCATGATTGAGGAAAGCGGACTCATTTTCCCATTATCCGGGAGCCATTACCACCACGAAGGGCTGTTTACCGATCAGGATCATCTCACCTTTTCTGTGACCGGCCTGGGTGGACTCGGTGGAGGATGCAACTATTATGTGCCCGGCATTCGAAAGCCAAAATAAGTGGCTTAGTAACGTGTTCATAACCAAGGCATAAACCATCTTCCGAATGAATTGGATCCTCAAAGCAGCCATTCAGAAAACCCTGTCACTCCTGCCCTGTTCTTTTCAAATAAACTACCTGATACAGCGACACATAACTGTTGGAAAAATCTTGCCCCTCCACTTTGTTGAAGACCGGCTGAGGCATGCCCAAAAACACACAACCGCATGGAAACAATTTGGCTGTTTAAGGTTGGAAGAAACTGCAGTAATGGAGACCGGCACCGGCTGGTACCCCATTGTGCCAGTGGCAATGTTTCTTCTTGGATTTCAATCTATTGCAACTATCGATATCCGAAAATTGTGTAATGCTGCATCGGTTCAGCAGACGCTGCTGGCTATATTTGGACTGCATCAGCAAAACAGGCTTGCTTATTTCCTGCCTGAATACAACCCTGAACGGATTAATATTCTCAAAAAAGCATTGAAAGAAAAAAATTCGGAAGATATGCTTCGGTTGCTTTCTATCCAACAAATTGTAAGTGAAGTGATTGATATCCCCATTACATCGGGAGGCAGAGATTTGCTGATTTCCAATAACACCCTGCAATTTATCCCAACGGAATCGTTACCGGGATATTTTGCAGAGATTCAGCGCATTGCCCGCAAAGGGGCAGTTTTCAGCATGGCGGTTGACTTTACCGACGAATACTCACATGCCGATCCTGCTATTGGCCCTTTTCACTTTCTGCGTTATTCCGACCGTTTCTGGGAACTCATATCCAGCCCTTTGTATGCGCCAAACAGGCTCAGGTATTCTGATTTCAGAAGGTTTTTCAGCCAGGGGATGGAGATTCTTTCAGAAGAAGTCAGGCACAGCAAACCGGAAACCCTGGACAAAATAAAGATCGACTCGCGATTCTCCGGTTATGACAGAACTGACCTGATGATCAGTCATGCGCATTTTAGCGGAAGAATTCACGGTGGACTCTTTGAAGAAAGCCGGAAGTAACAGTTCCATGATGAAAATTTTACTCCTGATATCATTGATTCCCCCGGTTGCCATTCTTGTCTATCCAGCAATGACCTTCATCAGATGCAGATTTTTCCCGAAACCTGTTAACCGGTCAGACCAATTTCTTTCGCCCGTTTCCATCATAATCGCCTGTTACAATGAAGAATCCACCATCCGGAAAAAAATTCTGTCGTTTCTTGATCCGGATGAATGGATTGAAGGATCCGAGATCATCATTGTATCTGGTGGCTCCACAGATGGCACCAACAGGATCCTCGGGGAATTCAGCTCCAATCCTTCCGTCACAACCCTTTTCAGCGAGTTACAATTATCGAAAATTGCCGGAGTAAATCTGGGGGTGTCGATGGCAAAGCAAAGCATACTGATATTTTCAGACTGCAGACAGCAGATGCAGAAAGGGTCTGTAAAGGCGATGGTTC
>CAZJZF010000345.1:0-2611 GCA_964550385.1 uncultured Lentimicrobiaceae bacterium
CGAATGGAACCCTGATGCATCGGCTACGCTCAGCACAAGTGACGCTGATCCTTAACGATTGTAATGATTAAGAGGTGTATTCGTTGATTTGTTGAGTCGCTAGTCAACAGTCTGTAGTCGGCAGTCATGACTTGAGGTTGCAACTGAAGCATGAGCTGTTTTGAACTGCCGTCTTCAGTTCTCCCCACTTTAACGGAGATAGCAGACACCCTGGAAACATCGAATTTTATTATTTTAATGGAGATGATGGTGACCCTGAAGTACTTGATTTTATTATTTTATTGATGATCAAGTTTATAAATACCCAGGCAAGTGGAGGAGGTCAAAGCAATTGCGGCATAATCCCACCCAGCATACCTTTTATATCAGCACTAGTGCCTTCCACCTCAAATTCATGCTTCCTGTAAGTTGGCACACAGATGTATAACATGCATCATTCTTTCCGTGAAAGATGAATTATCTGCGTAAATCATTTAAAATCACTATCACTTGTGCTGAGCTTGTCGAAGCATTCGTGTTCTATTCTTAAGTCGGAAAAAATTTTTTCACAAAAAACTTGCACAGTTCAGAATAACTGTATTATCTTTGCAGCGTATTAATAAAGTAGTACACTAAAACACTAAAATCATGTTACAGATCAAAAATCTCGACTTCAGCTACCGCAAGGGGAGGAAGCTGTTTGATGGCCTTGACCTCAGCCTCGGCAAGGGGAACATCTACGGCCTGCTGGGGAAGAACGGCGCCGGAAAATCGACCCTGCTGAAGGTGATGACCGGATTGCTCTATGCCCAGAAAGGGAGCGTTGAATTATTCGGCAACTCCCTGGACAAACGTTTACCCGACACTCTGAAGGAAATATTTTTCCTTCCGGAGGAAATCTATCTGCCCGATTTCACCACCTCGCAGTACATCAGGCTGTACAGCGCATTTTACGACCGTTTCAACCCGGCACAGATGCAGGAGATGATGCGCGAGTTTGAGGTGGATCCCTCGGACCGGCTGAAACACATGTCGCACGGGCAAAAAAAGAAGTTCGTGATCGCTTTCGGGCTGGCCACCAACTGCTCGCTGATCCTGATGGACGAACCCACCAATGGGCTGGACATTCCCTCTAAAAGCAAGTTCCGCAAGGTGGTAGCCTCGATGATCGACGAAAACCGTTCCATTATGATCTCCACCCACCAGGTGCGCGACCTCGAAAACCTCATCGACCCGGTAATCATCATCGAGCAGGGGAAAATCATCTTCCAGCAGCCGGTGGATGCCATTGCCGAAGGGTTGAGTTTCCATCAGACGGGCAGGGAAGAATCCATACCCGGGGGACTCCTGTACAGCGAAGAGATGTTCGGAGGCAACCGGGTGGTAACCCGAAACACCACCGGTGAGGCCTCCCAGGTCGATTTCGAACTGCTGTTCAATGCCGTTTTGTCCAATACCAGAGGAATCAACGAACATCTAAATACCGTACAATCATGAACCAGACCTTTGATATCAACAGAAGCCTGGCCCTGCTGAGGCTTAACCTGAATCTGAACCGGAAGTCGTTTTTGCTCACACTGCTGGGCTTCTTCGGCTTCGTCTTCATCACCTCCTTCTTTGTGGCCAGAAGTGCCCCCTTGATGCTGAACAAGGTACACCTCGGGTTCTATTTTGTTCTCCTGTACGGAGGTGCCGCCTTAATGGCAGGAAGTGCTTTCAGGGTGCTCAACCGGCCCGATAAATCCATCGCCTACCTGAGCCTTCCGGCATCGGTCTTTGAAAAATACCTGATTCCCTGGCTGCTTACCGGCATCCTATGGGCTATCGTGTCCATTGTATCTTATATTGCATTTACCCTGCTTATCAACGGATTATGGTCGGGAGTGATGCAGATACCCTTTGAGGCTTTCAACCCCTTTAGTTACTCTCTGGGGCTCTCCACAATATTTGAAGCTTACATGGCCTATTTCCTGGTGCATTCCCTCTTTTTTCTGGGGGCTGCTGCCTTCCGGAAAAATGCGATCCCCAAAACCCTGCTGGCAGGATTTATCCTACAGAGCGGTTTTACCTTTCTCAACTTCTTTCTGATGCTGATCCTATTCGGGAATTTCAGGGGGATTGACCAGCAGATGCAACTCGTTGAAGGGAACCGGGAGGGTATGGTATACTTTTTTCAGGAGGTGCTCCCACTGCTGGTAAAATACTTGTTTGCCTTTGTAATACCGGTAATCTTCTATATTTCGGCCTTTTTCAAACTGAAAGAAAGGGAGGCTTAGGATGGAATTCAGCAAGCATAAGTCTATTTACATGCAGATTGCCGACTACTTTTTCAGCAACATTTTGCTGGGGAAGTGGAAGCCGGGGGAAAAGGTTCCTTCGGTACGGCAACTCGCCATCGACCTGGAGGTAAATCCCAACACCGTTATGCGCACCTACACATTGATGCAGGATAAAAATATCATTGTCAATCAGCGTGGTATCGGATTCTATGTTACAGAGGAAGCCCCTGCCCGGGTAAAAGAGATTGTGAAAGCCCAGTTCCTGACCGACGATCTTCCGGAGGTGTTCAGCACCCTGGATATGCTGGGAATGGATCTTCAAGAGCTAACGTCGCAGTATAATCATTGGAAAT
>CAZJZF010000345.1:2621-3427 GCA_964550385.1 uncultured Lentimicrobiaceae bacterium
CAAGAACACCATGAAAAAGACCAGCAATAAGATTCTGTTGGCAACCCTGATCGTTGCCGTAGTGTTTTCCATCGCGATAATGATTGCATTGAGGATAATGGTATCGTAGGGTGTGCCAGGGGCGAATAATCCGCCAAAACCTCCTATTTTTGCATCTTGTAAACAGATGCGAATTATGAGTGATTTTGTTGAAGAACTGCGCTGGCGGGGGATGATCCACGACATCATGCCGGGAACAGAAGATCAGTTGAAAAAGGAGATGACGACGGCCTATGTGGGTATCGACCCCACGGCGGATTCGTTGCACATCGGGCACCTGGTAAGCGTGATGATGTTGAAGCATTTACAGGTGGCCGGGCATAAACCGATCCTGGTGATTGGCGGCGCCACCGGCATGGTGGGCGACCCTTCGGGGAAGTCGGAGGAGCGCAACCTGCTCGACGAATCAACCCTAAGGCATAACCAGACGTGTCTGCACAGGCAGCTCACCCGCTTCCTCGATTTCGATCCGGCTAAGCCCAACGGCGCCGAGATCGTGAACAACTACGACTGGACCAAAGAGTTCTCGTTTCTGGGCTTTCTGCGCGATGTTGGAAAACACATCACCGTAAACTACATGATGGCCAAGGACAGCGTGAAGAAGCGTCTGGAGACGGGGCTGAGCTTCACCGAGTTCTCGTACCAGCTTTTACAGGGCTACGACTTTCTGTGGCTGTACCGCAACAAGCAGTGCAGGCTCCAGATGGGAGGCAGTGACCAATGGGGCAACATTGTTACCGGTACCGAGCTGATCCGGCGGATGGAGG
>CAZJZF010000346.1:0-3407 GCA_964550385.1 uncultured Lentimicrobiaceae bacterium
AAGCCTGTTCTCTGCGTTCTCCGCGCTTCCTCTGCGTCCTCAGCGCTTAAAAAGGCCAAAGGCGAAAGGCGAAAGGCTAAAGGCGAAAGGCTAAAGGCGAAAGGCTAAAGGCTAAAGTAAGAAAGGGTGGACAGGAGATAGTTAGAAGTGAGGAGTTAGAAGTTAGGAGTTGATGTAACAGATTCATATGTAGGCTGTTGTCTCTCGACTGCCGACTGTCGACTGCCGACTTTCGACTAAACAACTAAACGAATAAACAACTCAACCTCCTCAACCTCCTCAGCCTCCTCAACTTTTCCAGAGCAGGCTAATAATTCTCCGGCTTGAGCTGCATGAAGGCCTTCGGATGGAGGCATGCAGGGCAGTTCTCGAGCGCCTTGGCCGATTCATAGATGTATCCGCAGTTGATACACTGCCACCATACCTTGCCATCGCGCATAAATACCTTGTCTTCGGAGAGATTCTGGAGCAGTTTCAGGTACCGTTTCTCATGCTCCTCCTCCACTTTGGCGATGAGCTTGAAAGCAGTAGCCACAGCCTTAAATCCCTCTTCTGCTGCAATTTCTGCAAAATGGGGATACAGATCGGTCCACTCTTCGTTTTCCCCTTCAGCGGCGGCCTTCAGGTTTTCCATTGTAGTGCCTACGATGCCGGCTGGAAACATAGCCGTGATTTCCACCATGCCCCCTTCGAGAAAGCCGAAGAAGCGTTTGGCATGTTCTTTCTCCTGGTTGGCAGTCTCCTGAAAGATGTTGGCAATCTGCTCATACCCCTCTTTGCGGGCTGCCTTTGCAAACATTTCGTACCGGTTGCGGGCCTGCGATTCACCGGCAAATGCCTTCAGCAGGTTCTGCTCTGTGCGTGTTCCTTTTAGTGAGTTTTCCATAATAATTGATTTTCAATGTTTTCGTGTGATTCTAAGATTGTTTTTGTCTGTGTTAAAAATACCAAAGAAATCGGAATTCCGGTCGATTAATAGAGCAATGATCACCCATAAACCGTAATTTTGCACCATTCTAAATTACACTTAAAATGACCGCACAGGAACTTCCGCACCTCTCGGATATGATCAAGGCACAGACGGTGCTGAAAAGCTATATCAAATCCACTCCCCTCGAACACAGCAAGACCTTCTCTGCCATGTCGGGGGCCAATGTTTACATGAAACTCGAAAACCTGCAGTCCACAGGATCCTTCAAAGTGAGAGGGGCGCTTAACAAAATCAGCACCCTTACTCCGGAAGAAATCGCCAGTGGGGTGGTTTGCGCTTCTGCCGGAAACCACGCGCAGGGTGTAGCCTATGCAGCTTCAAAGTTCGGGGTGAAGAGTAAGGTATTCATGCCGGTTTTCACACCACCCCTCAAGGTTATTGCCACCAGAGCCTATGGCGCCGAGGTGATTCTTACTGGAGATACATTTGACGATGCTTTTTCGGCTGCGATGGACGACATCGCCAAAAACGGCGGCACCTTTGTCCACCCCTTCAACGACCCGCACATCATCGCAGGGCAGGGAACCATTGGCCTTGAAGTATTCTCGCAGCTCGAAGACATCCACGCCATCGTAGTGCCTATCGGCGGTGGAGGGCTGATCTCGGGCATCGCCATTGCCATCCGGCAACTCAATCCCGATATCAGAATCATCGGGGTGGAAGCCGACGGCAGCCAGTCGATGAGCCTTTCGCTGGAGAAGAAGGCGATCACCACCATGAAGCATCTGCATACCATTGCCGATGGCATTGCCGTGAAAACCCCCGGCACCCTCAACTTTGAAGCCGTGAAACAGTATGTGGATGAAGTGGTTGTGGTAAATGACGCCGAAATCGCCCGCACCTCTTACCTGCTGCTACAGCGGGCCAAAATGCTGGCAGAACCCTCCGGCGCTGCCTCCCTGGCAGCAGTAATCTACAAGAGATCAAAATATATCGAAGGGAATGTGGTTCCCATCATCAGCGGAGGAAACATCAATATGGGATTGCTGCAGCAGGTGCTGGAAAAAGGGATGATGGACGAACAACTCAGGGCCCGCATTGCGGTACTCATCCCCGACCTGGCCGGGGAGCTGAAATCCATCATCTCCATCCTCGAAAAGCTGAGAGCCAACATCCATGAGATCTCCCACGACCGGTCGATGACATCGGTTCCTGTGGGTTACGTAATGGCCACCATCACCTTCAACCTGCAGGATACCAGCCAGCTAGAAACCATCAAACACAAACTGGACGAAAAAGGACTGCAGTATAAAGTGCTGCGGTAAAAGCCCCGCTATTTCAGCATGTCCAGAATGGGTGATTTCAGCGCTTTGGCATAATTCTCTGCGATTGCCGACCAGTCGATTACGTTCCACACAGCGGTAAGGTAATCGGCTCTCCGGTTCTGATAATTCAGGTAGTAGGCATGTTCCCATACGTCGATCCCCAGAATCGGAATACCACGAACTTTTGCCACGTCCATCAACGGGTTGTCCTGGTTGGGCGTTGCCACCACCGCCAGGCGGCGATCGGGCGTAAGTACCAGCCATGCCCAGCCAGAGCCAAATTGTCCCATTGCTGCCCTGTTGATTTCACGCTTCAGGGAATCAAGGGTTCCGTACTGCGAAGTAATGGCAGCCATCAAATCACCTTCAGGCTGCAAAACAGGTTTCGGTGAAAGGATCTTCCAGAACAGGTCGTGGTTGTAATGCCCGCCTCCGTTGTTCCTGATGGCATCCCCCATACGGCTCATATTCATCATCAATTCTGTAAGGGTCATCTTTTCCAGCGGAGTGCCTGCAATCGCTTTGTTCAGGTTGTTTACATACGCCTGGTGATGCTTTGTGTGGTGAATCTCCATGGTACGGGCATCCAGATGAGGTGCCAGCGCATCGTAGGCATACGGCAGAGAGTCTAGTTTAAACGGTTGTGCCATAAGAGTATAGGACAACATAATGCTTGCAAAAACAAAAAGTAGTTTATTCATGATTTGGATTTTTTAAAACAAACAATCAATTCGCAATAAAGTTTGCAGAAAACTTGTTGTTATTATGAGCATATGCTTATATTTGCATTCTCAATTCACAACAATGCCCCGTACTCACTGCAAAAAAATTGTAGCTTCATCGCCTGGATGCACCTGGTACAAGCCGGCTGGCATCCCTTTGCGCTTTCTGGAGGAGGTAATTTTACACCTCGAAGAGTATGAAGCGCTTCGACTGGCCGATTACCAGTCGCTGTACCACGAGGAAGCGGGTGCCCGGATGGGCATTTCGCGGCAAACTTTTGGCAGACTCGTTGCCAGGGCCAGACAAAAGGTGGCCGAAGCGATGGTTACAGGAAAAGCCATACGCATTGAGGGGGGGAATTTCACGGAAAACATCAACCTAAAACAAGATAACTGATGAAAATAGCAGTACCAACAAGAAATGATCAT
>CAZJZF010000347.1:0-3404 GCA_964550385.1 uncultured Lentimicrobiaceae bacterium
TTTCACGTACAGCAAAAAAGTGATGCTTACAGTGGGCAGGGATCTTCTTGCCCTTACCCCTGAAGCAGCATTCGTGGTTGTGCTTACACAGGCAATCGTACTTTTCCTGTTCTCCTCCCGCGCTTTATCTGGCTTCCTGATGGGCATCGGGTTGCCTCCGATTCCTTTGGTTCCGGTTTCGAGTACCCAGGTGGTGATCGGAGCGGTTTTGGGGATTGGCCTTGTGAAGGGCGGGCGCGAAATCAGGTTGAAAACCCTGGGTGGAATCGGACTGGGATGGATCAGCACACCTGTGGCAGCGGGCATCATGACGTGGTTTGCCTTGTTCTTTGTTCAAAACGTATTCGGACTAAAGGTTACTGCTTCGCTTCCAGACCCGGCACTGAGCGACCCTGCCATCGTTTCTGCCGGCACTGTAACCTCATCTCCACCCGTCTTCAACCTTGTGCTCCCTTCTGTCATCATCTTGTCAGCATGTGCCATTATTTTTCTTGTCATCATGATTTTCAGACAACAAAAGTTGCGACTACTGACAGAGAATCAGCTGCTTCAACAGCTCGGAGAAACTTATGCATCAAACCGTTCCCTGAGTGATCTTGAGATCAGGACTGTTCAGTTGCAGAACGCCATGTTGTCGACTAAGCTTGAGCTTAAACGGCAGCAGCTCAATACGATTCTTATGAGCATCAGTGAGCAGAAGAATTTCATTGACTATCTTACCCGGGAGATGTCGGATCTGATTGGAGTTAAAGATATTCCACAGCGCGACAGCCGGTTGAAAGAAATTGTACTGCTGATGAAGCAGAAGAAGTCCTTTTCGAAAGAAATGGAAGAAGTGTACCAGCAGATCGAGCAGGTGCATCAGAATTTTTACCTCAATCTCTCCGATAAATTTCCTGATCTTACGGACTATGAGAAAAAGCTTGCCATGCTGATTCGACTCAACCTCGCTTCAAAGGAGATAGCCACCCTTATGAATATTTCTCCCAAGAGTGTGGATATTGCCAGATATCGCCTTCGCAGAAAGCTGGGGCTTTTAGAGAGAGAAAGCCTAACTGAATACATCAAATCAATCTGATAACCAACCTGTTTAAAAACCAAAATCTACAATTATGAAAAGTATGCGAGCATTATTAACCTTGGGATTGCTGATCGCTTTCTGCGGAATTCTGCAAGCCCAGACCCGAAATGTAACGGGTGTTATTACCGGAGCGGATGGTAAACCCATTGCAGGGGTATCGGTGCGGCTGAAAGGAGCTGTAACGGTAGCCAACTCTGATCAGAATGGCAGTTATTCGATTGCTGTAGCTGAAAAATCCACAGAGACCCTGATTTTTAACCACCCTGGATATGATGAACTTGAGGTGGTGGTAATTGGCAAATCTCAACTTAATGTTACCCTTACCAGCAACATCCGTTACAACCAATACGGTCAGCAGGTATCGCGTAAATTTTTAAACACAGAGAGCCGGGAGGGTATTCTGACTTTCGAATCGAAGGATGAATCCTTCAGATTCTGGACCGACATCAGGCTGAATGTGGATTTCACCAAGCATTTCGACAACTACGACAACAGTTTGTCTATCACGGGGAATCCTGATTCAGCTATACAACTGGCTGACGGTGGACATCTCAGAAGGGCAAGAATTGCCTTCAAGGCACAGCTCAGTGAAAAGTGGTATGGCGAAATTGACATGGATTTCAGGGATCTGGAACTGGACATGAACGATGTATATCTGGAATACAGCGCAACCGAAAGGCTTAGTTTAAAGGTTGGCCAGTTTCGTGAACCTTTCGGGATGATGACCAACACCACCTCCCGATATGTTACTTTTATGGAGAGACCACTGAGCAGCGAGATGGATCCAAGCAGGCATGTGGGTGTGGGAGCAAGCTATTTCAGCCCCCGTTTTTTTACCGGACTTGGAGTGTTTACCGATGAAGTATATGGTATCGAAGCCAAGGATGTACGGCGTAAAATCCGTACCGGAACTGAGTCGAGCAGAGCGGTAACCGGCCGTTTTATGGGTTATCTCCTGAACCAGAGCAACCTTGCCCTTGGCATTGGTTTCGGTGGTTCATACCGCACCCCGCAGATCACGGATGAAGGATCCAATACCGTTAGAGTTCGGGTAAATGATGAAAACCGGACCTCCCAGAAACGCTTTCTGGATACCGATGCCATTCCCAATGTGAAGAATATCATCCTTGCCAATGGTGAACTTGCTTTCGCCTGGAACTCCTTCCGACTTCAAAGCGAGTATAAAATCATGACCCTCGACCGGGGAAAAATCTATACCGACGTTAATTATACAGGGCAGAACCTGAACGACGCCCACTACAGCGGGTACTATGTTGAAATTGGGTACTACCTGTTTGGCGATAAGCAGAACTTCAATTACCGCGAAGGGGAGTTCACCCGTGTGAAACCTAAATCGACAAAGGGAACCATTGAGCTTTCAGCACGCTACAGCACCCTGGAACTAAATGATGAAGAAGCTGGGGTATTTGGCGGAGCAGGTAAGATTACCGCATTCGGAATCACCTACTGGGCTCAGAAAAATGCCAGGATTATCCTGAATGTTGCCTATGTGGATCATGACGAATATGCCACCAGTAAATACAACTGGAAGGTACCAGCCGGTGGATTTGATTATACCTGGATCGGAACCCGCTTCGAAATTGATTTCTGAGAGAAAACCTTTACCTTTAACCCCTTGTTTCAATCTAAGTAATGATAAGTAATTTGATATAAACCTGATTTTTAACCATTTAAATTCTATGATTATGAAAAAGTTATGGATTAGTGCAATGGCTCTTCTTTTTGTGAGTGCCGCAGTGTTTTTTGTTTCATGTGATAAGGAAGATGACAAAAATCCTCCTTTGATTACCAATGTTGCCATCACCGGGGGTGGTCCCTATACCGTAACTGCCACCATACAGGATGACAACGGTGACCTGAAGAGTGCTGAACTGTTTTACAAGGTAAATGCAGCAACCACTTTCGAGGTGGTAGCCATGACCAAGGGCACCAACAACGTGTATTCGGGTGATATTCCTGCCCAGACGGCAGGTGACACCATTTTTTATTACATTAAAGCTGTGAATTCAGTTGATCTGATAACCATGGAGCCATCCAATGCGCCCACCGCCACCAAACAGTACATTGTTGCGGGCATCAACTACTCGGGTGTGGTAATCAATGAGATATGGGCAGGTGCCCCCACCGACAATGAGAAATTCATTGAATTGCTCAACATTACAACAGAAGCGATTGACATCTCGGGAGTTTATTTCGAAAGAAACAACGACGGGACAGTAGGTACCGTTCCGGCCAATACCATGCTTGCTGCCGGTGCCTATTATATTCTGGGCACAAAGAATAACACTGTAAACCCCAATGA
>CAZJZF010000348.1:0-1622 GCA_964550385.1 uncultured Lentimicrobiaceae bacterium
ATCCACATGATTGGATGTCTGCCCGGAGATGTCAATATCGTCTTCCAACATCGAAGATACTGCCAAAGGATTGACGCCATGTTTTTCAACGCCGGCGCTATATATTTCAGCGTTATCACCCGCAAAGTATTTCAGATACCCTTCGGCCATCTGGCTGCGGCAACTGTTTTCGGTACACAGGACCAGGATCTTTGGTTTGCTCATGTTATACAAACAGCCAGATGATGTTGATGATACAAAATTTCGGATCAAACCCGAAGATCAACTGCAGCACAATCACAGACGATGTGATGACAATTGGTCTTCGATGTTTGGTCCATATTCGCTTAATTGCAACAGTTCGGTCCGCAACCGCAGGGTTTTGGTTTTTCGGCATAGACGGTGATGCTGTAGATACCGGTGTCGCCTGATTTGAAGTGGTGGAGTTCGGTTTCATTCAGATAGTTTTTCAATATGTCATCCGGTATGATGATGGCTTTTTCTTTCTGGATGGTGAGTCCCGTAAACCCATTGTCATGGATCATTTGCAGGTAGTCCTCTTTTTGAATGGCTCCGGATACGCATCCGGCATACATCTCAGCGGCATTGCGGAGGTTGTCCGGAAGATCACCAACGAGCACAATGTCGGAGATGCTGAAATGGCCACCGGGTTTGAGGACACGGGATATCTCACTAAATACATTGTTTTTGTCAGGGACCAGGTTCAGCACACAGTTGCTTACAATCACATCCGCAATGTTGTTGGAAACGGGCATGTTTTCAATATCTCCCTGCCTGAATTCAACATTCGTGTATCCAAGTTTGTGCGCATTGGTTCTTGCCTTTTCGATCATGGCCGGGGTGAAATCAATGCCGATGACCCTGCCATCTTCACCTGTCTCATGTCTGGCTACGAAAGCATCATTTCCGGCGCCACTTCCTAGATCAATTACGGTATCGCCTTTTCTGATGGAGGCAAATTGCGTGGGCAGGCCGCAACCAAGCCCAAGGTCTGCATCGGGTTGGTAGCCTTCAAGGCCATTATAATCATCGGTCATGATATTGTACACTTCCGTGGAGCATCCGCCGGCACCGCAACAAGAGGATTGATTCGAGTCTTTGTCCTGCAGGGCGATTTCACTGTATTTCTGCTGAACAAGCGATTTGAGATGTGAAGCATTTTCCATTTGCATTAGATTTTAGGTTAGCAGCATTGATTTTTTTCTTCCAGTTTGGTGGCCATTTGGGTAAAGTAGGTTTGCAGTTGTTTGATGGCGGTTTCATTGATGCAGTAGCATATCGCGGTGCCTTCGATGTTACCTTTGATCAGTCCTGCATTTTTAAGTTCTTTCAGGTGTTGGGAGATCGTAGGTTGGGCGAGGGGGAGTTCCTCCACAATGTCTCCGCAGATACAGGCATCTACTTTCATTAGATATTCTAGAATGGCAACCCTTGCCGGATGGCCAATAGCTTTGGCGATAGTCGCTACCGCATTTTGATTTTCGGTAAAGAGGTCTGTCTTGGTGGCACCCATATTTTATTATTATATTGCAATATTACGATATAAAAAGACCATTTGTCAAGAGAATTTTGAAATTTATGTTTTACGATCCATTAATAAATGTGTAATCAATAGTAAATCA
>CAZJZF010000348.1:1632-3404 GCA_964550385.1 uncultured Lentimicrobiaceae bacterium
TTATTTTGAATCAAATAAAAAAGCCTTCTAAGGCACAGATATACAGCACCTTAGAAGGGAAGTAAGATTTTTAAATTAGTTGTTTTAAATGAGGAGGATTATAGCCTGTCGGAGTAAGGATCAGAAAATTTCTATATGCTACTTCACCTTTGCTTCAAGGTCGGCTATCTTTTGCTGGAGTGTTTCAATCAAGGCCTGTTGCTCCTGCATCGCCGCAATCATGACGGGGATCAATGCGGTATAATTGACAGCTTCAAAGGTCACTTCCTCTGCAACCATTCTACCACTACGGCGATCATCATTTTCATATTTGGCTGGTTGAATGGCTTGCTTTACCATGGATGGAAATACTTGTTTTACTTCATCGGCGATCAGTCCATATTGAGGACCCTCAGGTAATTCCATTTGTTGATAGGCATTAGTCTTGTAGGCATAAGTAGTAGGATTAAGCGATTGGATCAGTTGAGTAGCATTACGCAGCGGCTGAATGTTCTCTTTTAATTTTCGATCAGATCCCTGATAAGTTCCGGTAGTGTATACGCTACCTGAAAAATAACCACCCCAGTTGGTGTTGCCGCCGGATGCTGCTGAATAAATACCATACGATACATTCCCTCCAAAGGCAGAGGCATAGACTGCATAATTATTTCCGGAGCCGTTTTGACCGCGTGCTTCTATTCCATAGCGATGGCCTGAACCTCCAACGCTTGCGATTGTATATACGCCGGTTTCTCCACCCTCGGCATTGATCCCTATGCCACTGCCTGCGACATTATCAGCTTTGGCATCTACCGCAGGATAATCATTTCCGGAGGTGTTGGTAAACGAAGCGGTATAATAGGGGTCACCGGAAGTTACGTAGAGTTGATTGCCGACGATACTCACATTGCCATTGGATGTATTCATCGTAAGGCCCCAGCCTCCACCATTATAGCCATAAAACCCAATCTCATTGTCATTTTGCAATCCGATAAAACCCCGATCCGATACATTTGTGGATTCCATAAAGGAAATACCGGAAGTATTGCTTCCTGCATGACGGATTCTTGCCCTGCCATTGACATCGAGCAGGGCTCCTGGGCTATTCGTACCGATGCCGATATTCCCATTATCCAAAATGCTCATTCGTTCGACGAGGGCAGTTGGATTAATAGTCGCATAGGTAAATAATCCAAGTCTCGCCGTCACGGTGCTATTACCTATAGTTTTTATGGCGCCCGTATAGTGTGAACCGGACTTAAAATACATATCGGACATAACTCCTGCATTGAGGCCGGTTGTATTGTCCAGTTTCAGCAGGGTGGAGGTATTACTTGAAATGTGCAGCTTATGGTCAGGAGATGATGTGCCTATGCCGACATCCTGGGATTTTGCTTTAAAGGTGATAGTCAACAATAAAGCAATAGTGAAAATGAAATGGGGAGTAAAGTTCTTTTTCATGATGGTTGTGCGTGATTCGATGCCAAAACTATCCGGAGATACTGGTGTGGCATATAGGCTGCTCGTAAGCGGGTCAAATGGTGAGTATTCGTGTGGGAAAAGTTAGTTGGGGTGGGAGGATGGAATTGGTTTTTCGCCCGGCCTGGAAGGGGCGCATATCGTGGAGCGATCTTGTTATTTTTCTTAGGTCTTGATCTTCTGCCAGTTGTACTACTTTTCTGTTGGCTCTATCAAAGAATCGAAGGGAAAACTTATATTTGCCCTCCCAAATTCACCTTACCCGGAGGAGTGGTAGAGTGGTTGATTGCACCGGTCTTGAAAACCGGCAAGGT
>CAZJZF010000349.1:0-1913 GCA_964550385.1 uncultured Lentimicrobiaceae bacterium
TCTCCCCGCCATCGAAATCAATAAGCATTTCGGGGGATTCTTGGGATTCCAGTGTTCCGGTGTTCCAACATCAGTATGCAATTAATAACTAACAAAAAGATTAGTTACAAAATAATTACTTATCTTTGGTAAAAATTACACGGATGGAAACTCCTTTTATATTTGGAAAGCTCGCCACAGGTGAAAACTTCACAGACCGGGAGGCTGAACAACAAAGGCTTATTCAGAATTTCCGGTCAGGGACCAATACCATCCTGATTTCTCCGCGCAGGTGGGGCAAATCTTCGCTGGTACATAAATCTGCCCTGGAGGCAAAAAAAGCAGAACATGCCCCGATCATTGTATTTATTGATCTTTTTAATATCCGGAGTGAGGAGGATTTTTACAAATGCCTGGCTGAGAGTGTGATCCGGGCTACATCAGGACGGATGGAAGAGATCATGAGTAATATTAAGGAGTTTATGAAGGAGTGGGTTCCAAGGATCAGTTTTTCCCCGGATGCCCATCATGAATTCTCCCTTAGCCTTGATTGGGCTGAGATAAAGAAACAACCGGATGAGATCCTCAATCTTGCTGAGAATATTGCTGATGCAAAAGATCGCAAAGTAGTAATCTGCCTGGATGAGTTTCAGAACATCGCCTTTTATGAAAATCCGCTGGCCTTTCAGAAAAAGCTCCGGTCGCACTGGCAAAAGCATCAGATGGTTTCGTATTGTATTTACGGGAGCAAACGCCATATGCTGCTCGATGTATTTACTTCTCCATCCATGCCTTTTTACAGATTCGGGGACATGATGTTCCTGCCGAAGATTTCCATCGATTACTGGATACCCTTTATACAAGAACGGTTCAAATCGACGGGAAAGGCCATTGATCGTGAGCAGGCAGAAAGGATTGCAACATTTACCGAATGCCATCCCTACTATGTGCAGCAACTGGCACAGCAAACCTGGCTTCGGACCGAAAAAGCCGTTACAATCGGTATCATTGATGAAGCATTGGACAATCTTGTATTACAGATGAGCCTATTATTTCAGAATATCACGGAAGATCTGACCACTTCCTATGTGAATTTTTTAAAGATGATCCTTGACGGGCATACCCGTTATACGTCGATGGAAAATATTGACAGGTATCAACTCGGCACATCCGCCAACGTTGTCAGGATCAGGAAAGCGCTGATCAGCAAGGAGATAATCGATGAACATGAAGGGAAAGCCATTCTCCTCGATCCGCTATACGCCATCTGGTTAAAGAAGTATTATTTCTAAGGCTAGGTGAAGAAATCGCCTTCAGTATTTCACAATCTTTCCCATTGTCGATGGTCGATTGTCGATGGTCGATGTTCGATAGTAATAGATGCCCGCCGGCAGCCCGCTCATATCCCACCGGATCACCTGATCGCCATAACACATCCCATCCAGCAGCGTAGCAACTTCCTGTCCCTGGGTATTGAAGACCTTCAGGATTGTCCATTGTCCATTGTCCATTGTCCATTTCCCATCGAAAATCGACCATCGAAAATCGACAATCCCATGGGTCGGATTGGGATAAACGTTGATCGAAAGATGTGAGCTGCTATCTTCCTGCTCATCCCCGATCCCAACATAACAATCGGGATCTGTGAAGATCTCCACATTGGATGTCAGGTAGAGTGAATCGGGATCTACATAAACAAGTCCGCCTGCCACCAGAAAGTGATCTTCTGCGCCGGCACAGGCATGCATGACCAGTGGTTTCGTCATATGCTCGACAGACCAGGTATCTGTGTACGAATCATAGATATCGATCACATCCGATCCGGAGGCCCAGCCTTGCCATGTGAGATCAAATTCCCCTCCTCCGGCGAAGATGGCTTTCCTGTCACAAACAGTGGCGGCGCTCTCCTGGAACATTGCCCTGGGTTCCGAAAG
>CAZJZF010000349.1:2013-3403 GCA_964550385.1 uncultured Lentimicrobiaceae bacterium
GGTTCCGAAAGTGCTGCCGTGGTCCAGGTATTCGTCGTAAAGTTATACAGATCTACCCGGTCGGTAACTGTCTCCAGGTCATATCCTCCGGCAAAGATGGCAATATCATTCACCACCGCACTGGCCATAGAGCTTCTCCCCATCGATAGCGTGGTAAAATCCCATTCCCCGGTTTCAATATCGTATATTTCAACAACATCAAAAACTCCGGATGTAAAATTGGCTCCCCCGGCAAACAGGACCTTATTGCCATGACTTACGGCACTGATGCTGAACCGCGAAAACAGTAAGTGTTCCAGGTCCCATTGTTTGGTCAGGGTATCCCAGATGTCGATCTCATCAAAGAATTCCATATTGAAAAAATTGATCCCGCCGGCGATGAGGATCTTATCGCCTGCAGCCACACAGGTCGGGTGCATTCGGGGTACGGATAGGTTGATGGCCGAATCCCATGTTTCTGTGGAAACATCATAAATCTCAATCATCGACAGATTGAGTGAATCATTCTGTCCGGCGGCAAAATAGGCTTTCGAACCCAGTGTCGCCACTCCCTGGCGGTACTTCGGCTCCGAAAAGTTGTCGTAGCTCCATTGACCCAGGCTCGATAGGGTGGTCAGCAAAACCAATGCAGAAAGTAAGGCTTTTGTTTTCATAAGGATTAATTTGGAAATTAGATAATTTGAAAATTAGACAATTTGGGAATTTGATAATGAGTTGATTCGGAGGTTAAAGTTACGATCTGCGGGAGGATAAGTCAATACGCATTTCGGGGGATATTTCGACTGGCGACTTACCGCGGAAACATCTTGTTCACCGCTTCCGTCCGCGACTGCACGTGAAGTTTCTCGTAGATGTTATGGATGTGCGTCCTGACCGTCTCGAAGCTGATGAAAAGCTTTTCGGCAATCTCCTTGTACCGGTAACCTTTGGCCAGGAGATCGAGCATCTCCCGCTCTCTTCTGGTGAGGTTTCCAACCTCCGGACTTTGACTGGCGGCAGGTTGAAAAGCTTTGATCACCTTGCGGGCAATGGTCGGCGACATGGGCGAGCCGCCATGGTAGAGGTCGATGATGGCGTCGGTGATCTGGCCCGGAGGGCTGTTCTTCAGCAAGTAGCCGGTAGCGCCGGCGCAGAGCGAGTCGAACACGTTTTCATTATCCTCATAAACCGTGCACATCATAAACTGGGTGTGGGGAACGACCGGCTTGAGCTGCCTTACGCATTCAATCCCCGAGATTCCGGGAAGGTGAATATCCATCAGCACGATATCGGGAATTTCGTCAGAAATCTTTGCCAGGGCTTCTTCAGCGGAAGGGTAGGAGGAGAGGAACTCGAGGCCGGGATGGAACTTTACGATCGATTCCAGCCCTTCTCTCATCTCTTTATCATC
>CAZJZF010000350.1:0-3385 GCA_964550385.1 uncultured Lentimicrobiaceae bacterium
CAGGGTCATAAACAGGATGGTGAGGGAGAGCCACCTGATTTCGATACGGTGCAGGGTAATGGCCGAAATTTCAAGGGTATAGCCCACGATCAGAAGCACCAGCAGAGTCCATTGTGGAAAAAGATCCTTATTCCGGATTTTGGTGATCATCCAGAACGAGGCCAGGAACAGCAGAAACAGGACACCGTTTCGCAGCGAGAACAGGTAAGTACAGCGGATCAGGAGGTTGGAGGCAAAAGCATCGGCCACCATTTTCGGGTCACGCTGCAGAATCTCCAAACGGGTGGTTGGCAATGCAGGTTCTGCGCCTGAGGCTTTGTACGCTTCCACTTCGGCCCATTCAACACGTTCGTAGGCAAATACAGATCCTGATGATTCTCTTTTAAGCAGCGTCAGGTATTCCCGTTCGCGCCAGTTGCCCATGTAATTTTTATCCTCAAAACCGGGTTTGCCATGTACAGACAATGCCGGCAAATGAAGGAGTATACCAGTAAACAGCATGATACCGGTGAAGATGACTACTGCCCCGATGCGACCAGAGAGGGGCTTCCAGGAGGGGAAAAAAACGTACAGTAGTGAAGCGCCATACAGCGGTACCAGGTACATCAATGTGATTTCACGCACCCAGAACCCCATACCAAACAGTACCGCCGAAACCACAAGACTGCTCAACTTATTGTATTTCAGGTAGCAGAACAACCGGTATACCCCTTCGGCCACAAGGGCAAACATCAGAGCATCGTTGGTCCCAAAGAGGAACGGACTGCGCGAAGGGTCGAACAGGAATGTCAGGGCTGTAAGCAGCATTAATCGCTTAACCTGGAGAGAGATATCCCACAATCCGGCCATTTTCCAGAGCGACCACACCACGAAAAGTCCCGGTATCAGCGATAACAGTCTGTTCGACAACAATATATCACCGGTAATAAAACTGATCAATCCTGAAATTCCGACAAACAGTGCTGAGGTACCACCGGTAACCACCTGCAGAAATCCTTCCTGCTGTAGTCTTGCCACCTCATTAAAATAGAAGAGTTCATCGCCCGAAAAACCGGCAGAAAATCTGATGTATACGGCCTTTACAGCGGCTATAACGAGCAACACAGATAGCCCGGTAAAAGGGAGGGTCTCTTTTTTGAGCAGGCTATGGTTCAGCAGGTTTTTCATCGGACAGATGTTTCAGATGTAAAACCCCGCGCAAGGGGCTATTGATCCTTCAGCAAACGGAACAGATACTCGCCGTACTGGTTTTTCTTCATCGGTTCAGCAAGTTTCAGGAGCTGTTCGTTTCCGATGAAGCCCTTACTCCAGGCGATCTCTTCGATACAGGCAATTTTCAGCCCCTGTCGTTTTTCGATGGTTTCGATGAAGTTGGAGGCTTCCAGCAGACTTTCGTGTGTTCCGGTGTCAAGCCATGCGTATCCACGACCCATGAGTTCAATCTTCAGGGCTTGTTTGGCAAGATATTCCTGGTTCACCGTGGTGATTTCCAGTTCCCCACGTGCTGAGGGTTTAATGGTTTTGGTAATGCTGATGACATTGTTCGGATAGAAGTACAATCCCACCACCGCGTAGTTTGATTTGGGATGCAGCGGTTTTTCCTCGATGGAGAGCACATTCCCCTGGTCATCCATTTCAGCCACGCCATACCGTTCCGGGTCGTTTACCCAGTATCCCAAAACTACTGCTTTACGCTCCCGGGTAACCGTTTCCACTGCGTTCTCCAGTAGCTTTGTCAGATGTGCTCCATAGAAGATATTGTCGCCCAGAACAAGGCACACATCTTCGTTGCCAATGAATTTCTCTCCGATCAGAAAGGCTTGAGCCAGCCCGTCAGGGCTGGGCTGTTCGGCATAGGTGATATCCAGGCCGAGCTGGCTTCCATCGCCGAAAAGTTCCCTGTATCTGGGCAGGTCGTGAGGAGTGGAGATGATAAGAATCTCTCTGATCCCTGCGAGCATCAGCACCGACAGAGGGTAATATATCATAGGTTTATCATAGATCGGCATTAATTGCTTGGAAACCACCTGCGTAAGCGGATAAAGTCGGGTTCCGGAACCACCGGAAAGAATAATTGCTTTCATGTTAATATTTTATCTGAAAATAATTAAGATACCAGTCAATAAACCGGCCAATGCCCTCTTTCACATCTATTTGGGGTTTATAGTCGAAATCGGTTTTCAGATCCGACACATCCGAAAAGGTCTTCACCACATCGCCGGGCTGAAGTGGCATGTATTCCCTGCGGGCTTTTTTTCCAAGTCGTGCCTCAATGGCATCCACAAAAGCTTCGAGCTGCACAGGATTTGCATTTCCGATGTTGTAAATTCTGAAAGGGGCGGTGGAGACTGCCGGATCGGTGAGGCTTCCGGACTGCCCGCCGGGTTCTCTTTTCTGAGGGCTTGAAAGCACCCTTAAAACACCCTCTACGATATCGTCCACATAGGTGAAATCGCGCAGCATATCGCCATGGTTATACAGCACAACGGGTTCATCATTGAGGATGGCACGGGTGAACAGGAACAGTGCCATATCGGGTCGGCCCCAGGGACCGTAAACGGTAAAGAAACGCAACCCGGTGGTAGGGATACCAAAGAGATGGCTGTAGGTATGTGCCATCAGCTCGTTGCTCCTTTTGGTAGCGGCGTACAAACTCACCGGATGGTCTACGCCGGCATGTTCCGACAGGGGAAGCTGCGCATTGAGGCCATACACGCTGCTGCTGCTGGCATACACCAAATGACTGGTATGGTGATGACGCACGGCTTCCAGAATATTGAGAAATCCTGTGATGTTGCTGTCTGTGTAGGAATGGGGGTTCTCGAGGCTGTACCTTACCCCGGCCTGCGCCGCCAGATGGCAGACCAGATCGAAGGATTCTTTGTGGAACAGCGTGTTTATCGTGTTGCGGTCTGTGATATCGGCCTGGATGAACCGGTAGTTTTTGTGTAAGGAAGAGGAGACCGGCTTGTTGACCTTCAGCTTTTCGGGCTCAATTCCGCATGCTTTCAGCCGGTTAAATTTCAGCATCGGATCGTAGTAGTGATTGATGTTGTCGAGACCAACTACCTCCCATCCCTCATGTAACAACCTGTTTACCAGATGAAATCCGATAAATCCAGCGGCTCCGGTAACAAGGATCTTTTTCATATACAGATGAATGGGTTTTTTTCGAAAATACTTACAGGCTCCAGTAAGGGATGTTTTTAATTTTGTTTCGGTACACGCCCTTCACGTCCACCAGAATTCCGTTCTCATTCAGGAGCGACTGGAAATACCCTTCTCCCAGATTTGCATATTCGCGGTGTGCCACAGCCACGATAACAGCATCGTATTTCCCCATCGGAGCCGCTTGCAGCGCAACACCATATTCGTGTTCCATTTC
>CAZJZF010000351.1:0-3364 GCA_964550385.1 uncultured Lentimicrobiaceae bacterium
TCGGGTGCCCCCGATGGGTTTACCGGAGCAACACCACTGGCAGAAGCTGCTGTGGGAAATACCCAGGCCATCCCTTCTGTAATGGATATGTTTCTTGGAATAATTCCCGGCTCCATCGGAGAAACATCAACGCTGGCCATTTTACTGGGTGCCGTTTTTCTGATGATTACCGGCATTGGCAGTCTGAAAATTATGCTGTCCGTATTCGCCGGTGGATTCCTGATGGGTCTGCTGTTCAACCTTTGGGGCGCTAATCCCTATATGGAGATACCAGCCTATTACCATCTGGTGATGGGAGGCTTCGCCTTTGGCGCGGTTTACATGGCCACCGACCCGGTTTCAGCAGCACAAACTCCTGTGGGCAAGTGGATTTATGGCCTCCTGATTGGTATTTTTGCGGTGCTCATTCGAGTCCTGAATCCAGCCTATCCGGAAGGGATGATGCTTGCCATCCTGTTCATGAATGTAGCTGCACCACTCATCGATCATTACGTCATTGAATCCAACATCCGGAAACGCCGCCGCAGGGCAAAGAAAGCTGCAATCCTGGGGCAAACCGTTTAATACGTTACGCAAATACAAGGTATTATGGCAAAATCATTCAGTAACCAATACATCTTCACCTTCGCCTTCGTGATGGTGGTGATTGTGGCAACCGGACTCTCTCTTGGGTTTTCGGTCTTAAAACCCTACCAGGATGAAAACCGGCGGATTGAGAAGATCCAGTACATTCTGGCGGCCGCAGGTATCCCTGCAGAGAAAAAGGATGCAACCCGAATCTACGATGAACATCTGATATCTGAGTGGATCCTTGATCCACAGAGTGGCGAGCCGGTAAGCGTCTATCTTGCCGACGGCACCTTCGAAAAGGGCAATCAGCGAGCATTCTCAATCGATATGAAAAAACTACTGGCAGCACGAAAGGCTTTCACTGAAGGCAAATCAAAGGAGAATCCCGGACTGCCGCTCTTCCTCATCCGCAGCGACCAGGGTGACACCCTCTTTGTGATCCCGGTGCGTGGACGGGGTCTCTGGGGCCCGATTTGGGGCAATATTGCCATCGGCACCAACCGCAACACCATTACAGGCGCTACCTTCGATCATCAGGGAGAAACTCCGGGTCTTGGCGCAGAAATCAACAAGGAATTCTTCTCAGGCCAGTTTAAGGGGAAAACGCTGATGGGACAGGATGGGTCCTTCCAGTCTGTAAAGGTTGTTAAAGGGGGCATCGAAAATCTTCAGGCCGAAAAACAAGCCTACAGTGTTGATGCTATTTCCGGAGGTACCATCACCTCCGATGGCGTTTCCGCAATGTTGTTCGATTGCATCAAATTTTATGAACCATTTCTGAAAAAAGCACAATAACTATGGATGCACTGAAAGAAAGAGAACCCCTGTTCTCGGCAAAAAATATCGGTCTGATCAAATCCCCTATCATCAAAGATAATCCTATTACCGTGCAGGTGTTGGGGATTTGTTCGGCACTCGCTGTTACCGTAAAACTGGAACCTGCCTTTGTAATGGCCATTGCGGTAACCATTGTTACTGCATTCTCCAATCTGGTGATGTCATGGATCCGCAACATCACTCCTCCCAGGATCAGGATTATTGTGATGCTTACAGTAATTGCTTTCATGGTAATTATGGTCGATCAGGTCCTGAAGGCTTTTCTTTATGATGTCAGCAAGCAACTCTCGGTATTTGTCGGTCTGATTATTACCAATTGCATCCTGATGGGAAGGCTTGAGGCATTTGCTATCTCCAACAAACCATGGCCATCTTTTCTCGATGGTATTGGTAATGGATTGGGTTATTCGTGGATCCTGGTGGCTGTTGCCTTTGTGAGGGAAGTGTTGGGTTCAGGCACTTTCTTCGGCATTAAACTCTTCGACACACCCTGGTGGAACCTTTACGAGCTTGGCTATAAAGACAATGGCATGATGATCCTTCCACCCATGGCACTTATCATGGTTGGAGTGGTAATATGGGTGCAGCGGTCACGCCACCGTGAACTTATTGAGAAAAATTAATCAGTAAAACCAGAAACGATTATGCAGGAATTCATCAGCATTTTTGTCAAGAGCATATTCATCGAGAATATGATCTTTGCCTATTTTCTGGGAATGTGTTCATTCCTTGCCATTTCCAAATCAGTAAAGACCTCAATGGGATTGGGAGTGGCAGTGATCTTTGTGTTAATCATCACAACCCCTGTGAATTTTCTCCTGAACAAATATCTGTTGTCTGAAGGGTCGCTTTCCTGGTTGGGGTCGTCATTCGCCACCGTTGACCTCAGCTTCCTCAGCTTCATTATGTTTATTGCTGTTATTGCCTCCATTGTCCAGCTCGTTGAAATGATCGTGGAGAAATCATCTCCTGTCCTCTATGCCCAGCTTGGCATCTTTTTGCCCCTCATCGCGGTAAACTGCGCAATTCTGGGTGCTTCCCTCTTTATGCAGGAAAGAGAGTATGAGACCATGAGTCAGGTAACAGCCTTCAGCCTCGGAAGCGGTATTGGCTGGCTGCTGGCTATTGTGATGATGGCAGCCATCAGGGAGAAACTGCGTTATTCAAATGTGCCTGCCCCCCTTCGCGGTCTGGGCATCACTTTTATCCTCACAGGCCTGATGGGCATTGCTTTTATGAGTTTTATGGGTATCAAGATATAAGCAACATCTTTTACTATGATAACATCGTTACTGGTTGTTAATACCACCCTGATCCTCCTGAGTATCGGGGTATTTCTGGCGGTAATCCTTACCCTGGTGATGGGACTGCTTTTTGCTCGCAAGAAGCTCACACCACAGGGCAATGTGAAAATCAACATCAATGAGGAGAAGGAAATTATTGTAGAACCCGGCTCCTCCCTTCTCTCAACCCTTTCTGAAAATGGAATCTATCTTCCCTCTGCCTGTGGTGGAGGTGGCACCTGTGCCATGTGCAAGTGCCAGGTTTTCGAAGGTGCCGGCGACATCCTGCCTACAGAAAAGGGGTATTTTACCCGCAAAGAGGCTCAGAACCACTGGCGTCTCGGTTGCCAGGTAAAGGTGCGTGGCGACCTGAAGATTGCTGTACCTGAGGAGGTGTTCGGAATCAAGAAGTGGGAATGTGAAGTGGTTTCAAACCACAATGTAGCTACCTTCATCAAAGAGTTTGTGGTGAAACTGCCTGAGGGGGAACATCTTGAGTTCCGCAGTGGTGGTTACATCCAGATCGATGTGCCTAAATGCGAAGTGAACTTCAGCGATATGGTGGTAGAAGAAGAGTACCGCGACGAATGGGATAAGTTTAAGATGTGGGATTTGAAGATGAAAAACCCCGAACCGGTGTTCAGAGCCTATTCCATGGCCAATCATCCTGCCGA
>CAZJZF010000352.1:0-3361 GCA_964550385.1 uncultured Lentimicrobiaceae bacterium
ACAGGAGAAATCGATACGCTATTTCAGAGATAAGAAACCTGAGCCTGACAACCTCAGAAACGATTATGAAGAGTCGAATTTAACGGTTGAGCGTGCCCTGGAGGCATACAGGCGGGGCGATCTCTCAACTTTTGACTCACTGTACAGGAAATTCATGAATGATCCTGAGTTTTTTTCTCAGGTATTAAAGCCCTACTATTTACTTCTGGCAGAAAGGGTGGATGCCCGGTTACAGGAGAACACATCCCTTTTTGCCCTGGTAGAAGTTTTCGCTTTGCCAGGTCCCGACGGGATTATAGAATATCTTCGCTCCAGAGGTTACAGAGTTACCCCTGTTCAACATCATATTGTTACCAAACCCAACAAGGAGATAAATAAGCTCGTTAAACTCACTCCGAAAATTGCCTACAAAACCTACCATTCCAGATCCGGTTTCTGGAGCGCCGTTGTGCCTGCCAACTCCTTGCGAAATACGGAAGAAAACGGATTACATACCTCCTTTACTGACCAGGTTAACGATGTAACTTATACCATTGCACGTATACCCAGCCATGCCCAGCTTTCAGGTAAAACTCCTGAATTCCTTTTTGAGCAGATGGATTCAGTGTTTTTTGAATTTGTTCCCGGTAAGATTATTCACCGGAAGGAACATCACGTGAACGGATATCCTGCCCTGGATGTAACCAGCAAAACAAGCCGCGGCAAACTTGAGATGTTTCGCCTGGTAATTACCCCAATTGAAGTGGTGGTTTTCAGAGTATCCGGCCCCAAAAGTTACATCCGTAAACAAAAGGCTGGTAAACACTTTATTGTAAACTCGAAGCTTAATTTCAATCAACAAAAAGAGTGGGTTGCAGCAGGACCTGTAAACAGCGAATTTTCGCTTAAACTCCCCTCCTATTACTATGCCGATACCTCCTTCAGTTACGGCATTTTTCCCAATCCCGATATTGAATACCAGGGTTGGGATCCCGATTCAAAGTCCTGGTTTTTAATGAAAAGAAACATTCATTATGATCTGACCTATCTGGAAGAGGACACTTTTGATATGCACTTCATGGCCGAAACCATTGCCAGAAAACTGAAGATGGAGATTACTCCAGATGAGACCTCATTGCAGCAGGGGTATCCTTGTTTTTCATACAAACTATGGTCAAACAACGACAAGGACACGCTTTATCAGAAAATCGTATTGGCTGGCAGCAGACACTATTTGCTGAGCATCAGGACAGGCGACAGGAATATGGCCCGGGATTACCTGGAAAGCTTCAGACTGGAACCTGTTAAATATGTTCTGAGAACTGATACAGTTACAGATACAACTTTGGCATATCGGGTGGTCTCATGTATATCAAAGCAGGAATCGGAATTAGCCAGCGATGATGAAGATTATTGGTATTACGATGATGTAAATGATCCTGAAAAGCAGAAAAAGGAGCGGTCGCACCTCCCAAAGGAACAGTATTCGACCTACTATTTCCCGGATGGAAATGAATACATAGTAATAAGGAAGCTCAAAATGCACGATTACAAATCGTACAGCTCTTACAGTGAAATGTGGGCAGAAATGCAAAAGAAGGCCACGGGCGACAGTGATCTGGTAGTGCTGCATTCCTCCATGGATTCTTCCTGTACCTTTCCGTGGTTCGATCTGGTACTTACGGATACCAATACCATCAGGGTAATTCACAACCGCTTCATTCTCCATCACGGAGCACTGTTTGCTCTTTCTACCATGTATGATACCCTTTCAGGAGCACTTCCATATACCCGTCAGTTTTTTGAAAGTTTTACACCCATTGCCGATTCTCTGACCGGCAGGTCACCATTCGAAGACAAGGGTTCTCTGTTTCTGCAGAATTTTCTCTCTTCCGATACTATTTTGGTGAAACAGGCCATCGGCTCAGTAAATCTGGTGAAGTTCAGAAATCACCACCGGGATTCTCTTCTGCTGGTTCTTCAGCAGAAAGAACTGATGCAGAGAAATCTGGGAATGGCGAAAACACTTATTGCAGCTTTCGGAAAGATCAGGGGTTCACAAACCATCAAAGACTTGCAGGATCTTTACCTTCATTATCAGGGAAATCCCGGACTGCAGGTCGCAGTGTTCAAAGCACTGGCAATCAGTAAAGAATTATCTGCACCTACTGCATTTCTTGCCATTTTGGCATCGGACCCTCCCCTATCCGGCAATGAACACGAGTTCATCACTTTAGTTAAACACTTACAAATTAATGCAGATCAATACGTTAAGCATCTGGAACAATTAATAACCTATGGAAGATATCCTGAATACAGTCGGTTGATCTATGGCCTGATATTGTATCTGGTAGAGGAAAAATCATTTGATATCCAAAAAGTTACCAAATTGTATCCTTGGCTGAAAGATCGCCTTCAGGAAGAGATAAAACGGCAAAGGGAAGACAACCAACTGGATCCGGCCGCACCTAAGGAACTGCGCGAAACATCAGACTATAATTGGGAGGATGAGGAGGATGTTTACTATGAATCAGAGGAGATATTTGAGATGATGTATGAACCTGGTATGTACTCCGGTTCTGTATCTGATGGCCAGTCTGATACTATGAACAGGGATCCCTATTCCAGAATATCGGATCTGATGATGCTTTTCAGGATGGTTTATCCTTCGGCTCAACAGGCTGATCCATTGTGGGTTCAAAGCTGTATTGACCAGACTCTGGCCGGCAGACAACGGAACGATGCCATGGAGATGAGTTTGTATCTGCTGAAGAATAAAACAACTGTGAACGATTCTACCCTCAGGGGATTTGCAGAAGACCCCCGTTCGAGGCTGGATTATTATAAAATGCTGACGAAACTCCCAGTGGGCAGCAGGCCGGACACCTCCTGGGTTTCGCAGCTTTCTTTGGCAGAAAGCATGGCTTACCGCCAAATCGAACCGGCAGAAAAGGACAGTATGACCTGTATCGGCAAACGATTGGTGCATACCCCCCGGAGGGATGGTTATGTTTACTTCTTCAGATACAAAGCCGACTACGGGGTAAAGGAAAACAATGGCTGGACCATTGCCGCCGTTGGTATACAGCCTGTTGACACAACCCGGGTGAATCCGGAACCCGATTTTATCCTGACCCAGATTGAGCAAATCTATCCGGGTGATGATACAGATAAGCTGATAGACAAGCTTGTAGGTCGAAAATTCAGGATGATGTACCGTAAACGTTTCTCAGGTGTCGATCAGGATGATAATTACTACGAAATATTGGATGAATACGATGAATAATCTCAAAGCAATACCCATGATCATCAAACGGTTCAACAAATTCTTTGTTTTAATACTTTGTATATCGGGTGGTTTTATTTTACCGCGAACGGGTTT
>CAZJZF010000353.1:0-3358 GCA_964550385.1 uncultured Lentimicrobiaceae bacterium
TAATATCCTCACGCCCCAGCGTTTTTAGTTCGTTAATAATCTGAGTAACAAGTGTTTTATGTCCGGCAGCCTTGCTAGATACTCCTACAATATGTACATCATTTTCCACGGCCTGACGGGCTGCTTCGGCGGGTGTCTGAAACAAGGGACCGATATCAACATCAAAGCCAATGTCGGCATATCCGGTTGCCACTACCTTGGCACCGCGGTCGTGGCCGTCCTGTCCCATTTTGGCTATCATTATCCTTGGCCTTCTGCCTTCCATGGCAGCAAAAGCATCTGCCATGCGGCAGGCTTCGGCAAAGGTTTTGTCATCTTTGGCCTCTGAGGAATACACCCCTGATATTGATCGTATCACAGCTTTGTACCTTCCGTAAACTTTTTCGAGTGAATATGATATTTCTCCCAGTGAAGCGCGTTTTCGTGCAGCATCTATTGACAATTCAAGCAGATTTCCCTTACCTGTCTCAGCGGCCTGTGTCAGTTTGTCCAGAGCAGCCTGAACCTCTTCATTATTACGGTTTGCACGTAAGTCAGCAAGACGACGTATCTGAGCCTCTCTTACAGCAGTATTATCTACCTCAAGAATATCAATCGGGTCTTCTTTTTCAAGACGGTATTTGTTTACCCCTAGAATAGTATCTTTTCCTGAGTCGATTCTTGATTGTTTGCGGGCAGAGGCTTCTTCTATGCGCATTTTGGGTAAGCCTGTTTCAATGGCTTTTGCCATTCCTCCAAGTTCTTCAACTTCCTCAATCAGTTTCCAGGCTTTGTGGGCAATCTCATGGGTCAGGGCTTCAACATAATAAGAACCTGCCCAGGGGTCAACAACCCTGCACACCTGTGTTTCCTCCTGAATGTAAATCTGAGTGTTGCGGGCGATGCGTGCACTAAAATCGGTGGGAAGGGCTATGGCTTCATCAAGGGCATTGGTATGCAGCGACTGGGTGTGGCCGAGGGCTGCTCCCAAAGCTTCGATACAGGTGCGGGCAACATTGTTAAACGGGTCTTGTTCGGTTAGGCTCCAGCCCGAAGTCTGGCAGTGTGTGCGCAATGCCATGGATTTGGGATTCTTCGGATTGAACTGCTTAATAATTTTCGCCCAGAGCATGCGGGCTGCACGCATCTTGGCTATTTCCATGAAGTGATTCATTCCTACCGCCCAGAAAAAACTCAGTCGGGGAGCAAAATCATCGATGTTCATACCTGCATTGATGCCGGCACGAATATACTCAAGCCCGTCGGCAAGAGTGTAAGCCAGCTCAATATCGGCTGTGGCGCCGGCCTCCTGCATATGATATCCACTGATACTGATGCTGTTGAAGCGGGGCATATTTTTCGACGTAAACTCAAAGATATCGGCTATGATTTTCATGGAACCCATGGGTGGATAGATGTAGGTATTTCTTACCATGAATTCTTTCAGAATATCATTCTGTATGGTGCCACTGAGCTGGTCCATCTTTACTCCCTGTTCTTCGGCAGCCACAACATAAAATGCCAGCACCGGCAAAACAGCTCCGTTCATGGTCATGGAAACCGACATCTTGTCGAGCGGAATCTGGTCAAAAAGGATCTTCATATCGAGAATAGAGTCAATAGCAACGCCGGCTTTCCCAACGTCACCCACAACTCTTTCATGGTCGGAATCATAACCGCGATGAGTAGCCAGGTCGAAGGCTACCGAGAGCCCTTTCTGCCCTGCTGCCAGATTTCGGCGATAAAAGGCATTGCTCTCCTCAGCAGTGCTGAATCCTGCATACTGCCTGATAGTCCATGGTTTCATAACATACATGGTACTGTATGGACCTCTCAGAAAAGGAGGCAGACCGGCGGCATAATCCAGATGCTCCATTCTGAGCAAATCGCTATCTCCGTAAGCAGGTTTCACTGAAATCTGCTCCGGTGTGAGCCAGTCGTTGGTAACACCATTGTTCTTTTCCCATTCTTTAAAACTCTCATCAGATTGAAAGGACGAATTAAGTTTTACTTTTTTTAAATCAGGACGCATATATAATGTTTTTATATTTTATTTATTGATACCTAATATTTTGTGGTATTTCTGAAGAAATTCCACTACGTTGGTACGCACATGAATGAAATCATCAACACCTGCTTCTTTTAAGGTCTCTATAATTTCCACCGGATTTCCGGCAATAATTAGTTTTGGTGGGGGTGTTGCGGATTTGAGAATTCTGGTAGCTTCAACACCAAAGGTGGCATATTCTTCATCAGAGCTGCAGATAACAACAATATCAGCTTTGGCATTGATGGCAGCCTTGGCACCTTCTTCAGCTTTCTCAAAGCCGGGATTGTCGATAATGGAATATCCGGCGCAACCGAAAAATCCTGTTGCAAATGAAGCCCTTGCCTTACGCATGTTCAGATTGCCAATTGTAAGCAAAAAGACCTGAACCGGTTTGCCACCATTTTGGATATATTGCTCATTTGCCAGCCTGAGTTTTTCAAAGGGCTCTGCACCACGATACAACTTCAGGCAAGCATTAGGATAATCAGCTTTCCTCTGAAGTTTCTCAAGCATGGTTTCCTGCAGGTTGGGATATCGATTAGTGCCAAGAATGGAAGAACGTCTCATGGCAATTTCCATATCGCGTTTAGAGGCAGTTAAGGAAATCTGCTCACTCACAAATCCCGATTCCATAGCTTTGGCGAATCCTCCGGCATCTTCAACTTTAAGCAGCAATTCCCAGGCATGTCTGGCAATACTGTTTGTAATACTTTCAATATAATAACTGCCGGCAGACGGGTCGGCGATTTTATCCAGATAGGATTCTTCCTTAAGAATTATCTGGGTGTTTCGGGCTATGCGGCTTGAAAACTCATTGCCATCGGCATAGGCAATATCAAAGGGGAGCACATTTATTGAATCCGCCCCCGCAATAGCGCCCGACATAGCCTCAGTAGTAGTGCGCAGCATATTAACATAGGGGTCATAAACTGTTTTATTCCAGAGAGAGGTTTCTGCATGAATGAATACTTTGCACAATTCTTTGCTGCTTGTGTATTCCTTGGCAATTTGCGCCCATAACATTCTCAATGCGCGAATTTTAGCGATGTCGAAGAAATAATTTCCACCCAGGGCAATGCTAAACCTCATACGGGGCAGTATGTCGTTGGCTGAAATTCCGGACGCCGTTAGAGAACTCATATATTCCAGAGCGCAGGCAAGAGTAAAAGCGAGTTCCTGAACCACATTTCCTCCGGCATTATGAAACAGCTTACCATTTACATTTATTAGCTGCATCTGCGGAAGCTCTGATTTCATTAGCTCAAGCAAGCATCTCAGCTCATTCAGATTATCGGAAAGGCTGTTGTAATATTCGGAATGCAGAAGGTA
>CAZJZF010000354.1:0-3354 GCA_964550385.1 uncultured Lentimicrobiaceae bacterium
AGCCATTCAAAGGTCGCCTGCTTCCAGCCGCCAGAATATCCCGTGTATGCAGGGATACCTCCCGTGATGGTATCCCCGGGATAATAACCGGGATCCATCGTGGCAAAAATGGGAAGTGTATCCAATGCGATATTTACCCATGGTGTCCATTGCCCGGTAAAGAATTCGTTGTACCTGATCTCTATAAATCCACCCGCCAGCAATGAGTCGAATGCATACTGGTGCATGAAAGTAAGCCAACCATCGCCAATACAGCTGATAAACAGGTTCGAATCGGGTGCCAGGTGCAGGGTAAATGACGAAGTGTTTCCGGGAGGGAAGAAATCATGGGTATCAGTTACCAGTGCATTGGGTGTGCTCCATGCACTGTCCCAGAGGCCTTTGGAGGGAGCCCCCACCTGCCAGCAATTATTTGGCTGGGTGGTGTCGATGCTGAGATAAGCGGGCATACCTGTATCGAAAAGGAGGGTGTCGCTGAAAACCACAGTTTGCGAAAAACCTGCGAGGCCGGCCAGCAACAGGCAAAGAAGTACCCTGAATTTTTTCATGATTTGATGATGGAATTGTATTAACAAATTAAATTATAAGCAGATACACTAATGTTGAGCTGCCCCTGACTGGTAAGAGAGATGAACAGGGCATAAAAAATGATCAGAAAGACTCTCATGAGGAGTGAAGCGTTTATTAGGGGAATAAAAATACGATAAATCCTGTTAGGCTTTTTAGAGTTCAAACGATGAATAACTTCCGACCGGGAAGGATGGTCAAGCTATAAAGGTTTAACCATAAAACTTTTGCATCGATAGAATAAAGAGCGACTCTTTTAGGCGTCATCCTGGGGATGAGATTTTCAATAAGTGGCAGGAAAAAAGCTCGGGTGATTCCTAAAAGCATCGTATTGCTTGAAATATTGAGTAAATTTGCCCAATAGGTTGAGTGTAATTCAGATTCCTTCTCAGAGAGCTGAACAACAGGTATTTATTCTGCATGCAGATCGAAACTTCCAAATCGCTTCGGGCTTTCAATACCTTTGGGATTCCGGCAACTGCGGCATATTATGCTGCGGTGGAAAATGTGCAATCCCTGCAGTCCATTTTAAAATCGGGGCACCCCGGGTCTGACCGAATACTGGTACTGGGTGGCGGAAGCAATCTTCTCTTTACCGAAGATTTCGACGGTCTGGTACTCCACATGGTAAACAAAGGGATTGAGGTTCTGGAAGAAGATGATGAACAGGTATTGGTAAGAGTGCAGGCCGGAGAGGTATGGGACGATTTGGTGAACTGGTGCACGGAGCGTGGCCTTTATGGGATTGAGAATCTGGCTGCCATTCCGGGATCGACCGGAGCCGCTCCGGTACAGAATATCGGAGCTTATGGGGCTGAAGTAAAAGATGTGATAGCCTCAGTAGAAATGGTTTTACTGGAGAGTGGGGAACTCATGACCCTGACAGCCACCGAATGCGGATTTGGTTACCGCACCAGTATTTTCAAAAGGGATTTGCGGGGCAGGGCTATCATCACGTCAGTGGTGTTCAGACTGCAGAAAAGTGGCGTTGTGAACACCGGCTATGGTGATGTGCAGAAAATGCTCGCAAATCTTGGGGTTGCAGATCCGGGGCCTGCAGATGTGGCCGCGGTAATCCGTACAATCCGCGCAGCCAAGCTGCCCGACCCTGCTGAAACCGGCAATGCCGGAAGCTTCTTTAAAAATCCGGTGATTGATGATGCGAAGGCAGATGCCCTCCTGAAATCGCATCCCGATTTGCCCTGCTGGCCTCAGCCATATGGCACCGTTAAGGTCGCAGCAGGCTGGCTGATAGAACGGTGTGGACTTAAAGGATTCAGGATGGGGAATGTTGCGGTGCACGACAAACAGGCACTGGTACTGGTGAATTGTGGGGATGCAACAGGAATCGAAGTAGTAATCCTCGCCAACCACATCCTCAAAACGGTGTGGCTTCAGTTCGGCATCCGGCTGGAACCTGAAGTGAATATCCTCTGATCAGAGGGGATGTACCGTTCCGCATTTCGAACATTTGAGCTGCTTTGCTTTAAATCCCGGCGGAATTTTAAACTTAAGCCCGCAGCGGCAATCCAGAAATCTGAAACCATTGGCCGCCATTACAAGGTTGCCCGCAGAACGCCTGAACTCTTTCGAACCCTGTGAAGCCGATGGTGCCTCAAAAGGGAGCCCGGCGGGTTCCGGGATGAGTGCCTCCCCTTTTCTGCGAAAAGCCATCGATTCTGTTTCAGCCAGCGCAGAACCGGGCAATAGCGTCGAGCTTCGTCCGGTGACCTGCTGCCAGGTCTCCTGATAGTTGACATACGATGCCCCTGAAAGCACTCTCAGAATGCGGATGCGCTCTTCGATGGGAGGATGTGTGCTGCTGAGGTTTCGCATCCGTTGTCCTTTGGCTTTCAGAGGGTTGGCGATAAACATAGGGGCTGTTACCTTGTTGGCCGATTCCAGATCGGCGGATGAACCCGAAATTTTCTCCAGCGCCGATGCCAGTCCTTCCGGGTACCGGGTGAGTTTTACTGCCGATGCATCTGCCAGATACTCACGTTTCCGGGATACAGCAAAATAGAGAAGTTGTGCTGCAATGGGTGCCAGGATGGCAAACAGCAGTGCCACCGCCATGATGATAAGCTGTCCGGCGCCGTTGTCTTTCGAGGAGCCTCTGTAACGCCCCATCGACGAATAGAACATCCCCCGCATAAACACCTGACTGATAAGCACGATGCTGCCCAGCATGATGCCGGCAAAGGTCATGAACCGGATATCCCGGTTCACGATGTGCGACATCTCATGCGCCACTACCCCCTGCAATTCATCGCGGTTGGCAACAGCCAGAAGTCCGGCGGTTACAGCAATGGCACTGTTCTCGGGATTCCGGCCCGTTGCAAAGGCATTCAGCGCATTGGACTGGATAATGTACACCTCCGGCATCTTCTTCAGGCCGGCGGCCATCTGCATCTCTTCCACCACATTAAAAAGTCTTGGATGCACACTGCGGTCAACCTTCGTGGCGTTGCTCGTTGCCAGCAGAATGGAGCTGCCGCTGTAGATACCCACCAGGGTCATGATCAGCCAGATGAGGGTTGCGATGATGATACCGGTGTAACCCATCTGCGGACCCCCGAATGCGGTACCGATAACAAAACCGAGTAGCAGCAGAATTACCCCCATCATTACGAACAGGATCAGCGATTTTCTGCGGTTGGCACGGATTAATTCCCACATAAGTAATTAGAAATGAATAATTAGAAATTAGAAAAACAGAAGTTGTGTATCTATCAGTATTATAGTACTTAACTATTTAACACTTGAACGTTTGAACACTTGAACGTT
>CAZJZF010000355.1:0-3345 GCA_964550385.1 uncultured Lentimicrobiaceae bacterium
ATTTCAACGCAATTTTTACTATTTTTGTTAGTGTTCATTTGCCAATGACCTGGTAATCCATAAATCACCCCAACCATGAAAACGCTAACCATAAAAATCGCCTTGTTTCTGCTGATTCTGCCTTTTTGCGTTGGAGCACAACCTATTACTGTTACTCACGTTCAGGCATTTATCGCCAATGGTACCAACAATGCCCTGGCGGTAAACATTCCCGAAGCAAACAGCAGGGTGGTTGCCGAAGCCTGGCAAAAGTTCATGAGGAGCTACGCTTACGGGGCAGACAGAATTGCTGGCTGAAAATGCCAAAATCAGTGAGATTTCACCTGACCTGATGGATGTTTATGCCATTTTTAATCAGAAAGAGGGCTTTGTGGAGATGATTGTGGCATTCAGGACCGGTACAGGGTTCATATATCCGGCAACGTCGCCGGTGGCTTATGGTGTTGCTGAGAAGATTGTAAAGGATTTTGCATTGAAACAATCAAAAAATGGGATCGAACGCAGGCTTGCAGGGGAGAGATCTGATCTTAAAAAACTCAGCAAAAAAGAGAAGAAGTACCGGAAGCAGGAGAAAAAGCTTAATAAGCAGATTGCCAAATACAACCGAAAGATCGACAAAGCCAGAAAAGAGATCGAATCCATTGGTCTGTCAAATGTTCAGCTGATCAAGGATATTGAAGCAGCCAGAGTCAGAGTAGCGGAAACAGAAAGAAAACTGAAGGATATCAAATAAATCAGCGTTCCGGAAGCAAACAACCGAAGCAATCGGTTCTCACTTTGGGTAGCCTGGTGTAGAGCGAATCCTGATCACAACGGTTTGGTAAAAATCCTGAACCTTTTGTACACCGTTCCTCCCATCCTTTCCATTTCCCTTCTGACCAGATGGTTGGTTTCCAGCTCAAGATGGCTGTCCATATAGCGCATGCCCGCTTTCTGAGCCGTTACCAGCATTCGGATTCCCATCAGAACATCCAGCCCCTTGCCGCGATAGTCTTCACGGATACCACCCAGTAAGAGGTTCAGTTGTTTAGCCCTTTTTCTTGCCAGAATTATCCGGAAAATCCCGAATGGAATAAGACGCCCCCTGCACGCTCTGATTCCCTGGCTGATATCTGGCATGGCTATAATGAACGAAACCACATGGCCCTGGTGATCGGTAACGATTTTTATATACCTGGGATCGAGCAGCGGAAGATACCGATTGGCAAAGTCGTCCATTTCCCACTCCTCAAACGGATCAAAGGCATAGATATCCTTAAAAGTCTCATTCAGCAGGGTAAGTACCGGCCTGATGAAGGGTTTGATCTTTCTGCGATTTGAAAACTCAATAATTCTAACAGGTTGATTTATAATCGTTCTGTTGAATATAGCCCGATAAAATTCGGGGATTTTTTGAGGGATGGGTATTTTATACACCACGCAGTCAACTTTCTTTTCAAAACCTTCCTGCAGAAGCAGATCAGGCATATAGGGAAAGTTGCAGACAGTCGACAGTACCACCGGCTCATCAAACCCCTCCACCAGAAACCCCTGAGGATCCTTATCGTTGAATCCCAGTGGTCCCACAAGATTGCTGCATCGTTTCCCCTTCGCCCATTCCTCAATAAAGGCAATCAGGGCGTGAAAAACTTCAGGATCATTCCGTGTTTCCATAAAACAAAACCTGGCGTCGTTGTCGCCACTGAGCTCATTGTACCTTTTGTTTATGATGCCCATTATCCTGCCGGCGGGTTGATCGTCTCTATAAGCCAGAGCAATTATGGTTTCACAGTGTTGAAACAGTCTGTTGGTTTTTGGCTTGAAGTATTTCCGGTCGTCGAGGTAAATCGGAGGCACCCAGTTTTCATGCCCCCGGTGAATTTTAGCCGGCAGGTTTATAAATACCCTGAGCAGTTTCTCTGAAGTAACTTCAACGATTTTTATTTCCATACTGCAGAATTTGGTTTTAAAATCCGGACAATATTACTGCTTTTCTTCTTTCTTATTCGAAAAATCATAAATCGCATTGCCAATGATGATACGACATTTTTTTTGTATTTAAACAGGTTTTTTGGTGTAAGACTTACGTATCTTTATACCATTATTTAACACCGATGAAAGCAAGGTTGTCTAAAGAGACACTGGAAACCATTTCTTCCATTTCCAGGGGGAGGCACAGAACCAATTTTTTTAAAGTGCCTGAGCAGGCTTTGCTTGCCTGGCTCGTAAAAAGGATTCCTCTTCAGATCACTTCTGATATGCTTACCTTCGTTGGGTTTTGTGGCAGCATGCTTGTTGCTGCAAGTTTTATCCTTGGATCATTGTACAACAGGGATTTTCTTCTTCTGGGGGTAGTGGGATTTGCTGTCAACTGGTTTGGTGATTCATTGGATGGCAGGGTTGCCTATTACCGCAATACTCCGCGCAAATGGTATGGTTTCTCTCTTGATATCACAGTCGACTGGATTACAGTTATCATTATCGGTGCGGGTTTTATCATCTATACCTGGGGATTTGGCAAGTGGCTGGGGTTTACGTTTGTGGTAATGTATGGCTGGTCCATTATAACAGCACTGCTACGGTATAAGGTAACTGATAAGTATTCTATCGATTCAGGCCGGTTAGGACCCACTGAAGTAAAGGTTTTGCTGTCCCTGATCCTGATAACTGAAGTAATTTGCTTTGGTTCCATCTTCTATCTGGCGGCTTTGGGTTGTATCGCTCTGCTGATTGTGAATATTATTGAAACCCGAAAACTTCTGATGATAGCAGACGATCGTGACCATGCCGAGAAACAGGGGCAAAATGAAAAGGACCATTGACCGGTTGTTGGTATTCGGGAAAGCCCAACTCTCCGCATTTATCGGAGGAATGACGGACTACGGTGTTATGGTATTTTGCACTGAAGTCCTGGGTATTCATTACGCCGTCTCCGTAGGAATCGGAGGGATCATCGGTGCGGTTACCAATTTCCTGATCAACAGGAAATGGACTTTTTATTCCGGTGTTGAAATGTACAGGTATTCCGGCATCAGCCAGCTTATCAGGTTTTGTATTGTGGTAGCCAACAGCATCCTGTTAAAAATGCTGGGCACTCTGTTCTTTACCGAAATGATGCACATCAGCTATCTGATAAGCAGGCTGATTACGGATCTTTTTGTATCTCTGGTATTCAATTACACCCTTCAAAAGAGATGGGTCTTCAGAAAAAACTGCCCCGGGAATACCACAGAATGATTCTTTGATTTGATATTGATACTTATTCAGCATATTTATTCTGCATAAAAATAATTCACAGATTCCTTCAATTGTTCTTTTCTGCCATGATTTGTTTGGTGTTTATTTGAAAGTGCAGATGTTAAGAGG
>CAZJZF010000356.1:0-3344 GCA_964550385.1 uncultured Lentimicrobiaceae bacterium
GTTCAAGTGTTCAAATGTTCAAGTGTTCAAATGTTCAAGTGTTCAAATGTTCAAGGATTAAAGTTCAAATGATAATGGTTAATGATAAATGGTCAATGGTTAATTTCTAATTTCTAATTTCTAATTTTTAATTAACTTATGTTTTTCCGAAAAATCCTGAACCACAGAATACTTGTAATCACGCTGTTTGCCGTAATCACAGGGATCTGCCTTTTTCAATTGCCAAAGTTGAAGGTGAACAATGAGCTGGACATCTGGATCGGGAACAATCAGACCGAATATAATGTCTATCAGGAGTATATAAGGCAGTTTGGGGTGGATGAATCCATTATACTGCTGCTGCACTCCGACTCCATTTTTACCACCGGCTTTCTGCAAAAGCTTCGTTTGCTTGCTGATACCATTCAATCGGTACCCGGAGTTTCTGAGGTGAATGCCCTTACTACCCTGTCGCTCCCGGTGCAGTCGCTGGCAGGATACTATGAGGTTCCACTGGTGCCGGATGAGCCGGTAAACCCGGACAGAATCAAAAGAAAAGCCTTGAAATACAGAATATTGCGAGACCATCTGATCAGTGCCGACGGAAAAACCACCGCAATTGAAGTTCAGCTGGTGGATACCCGGCAGATGGATGTAATTCTGGGTGCTGTTGAAGAGGCTGCCCGGAAAACTATGAGCGATGCTGCACAGGTGGTGCCTTTTGGTGTGGTTCCGATGAAATCGGAAATCAATCGCCTCTCTACCTCCGAAGCGGCAATTTTCCTTAGTCTGGCCATTGTGATTATGCTGATCCTTACCTGGATCATCTTCCGGAGATTCTTCCTGTCGGGGATTATGATACTGGTGGCAGTGTCGTCAATTGTATGGGTTCTGGGGCTGATGGCTGCCCTGGGAATTACCCTCAACATCCTGCTGAGTTCCATGCCTCTGATCCTGCTGGTTATCAGCATCGCCTTTTCTGTGCATATCATCGCCGCTGCCACCGGACCGGGTCGAAGCGACCCCGACCGGAAAGGAGCTGTGGTGCAGGCCTGTTCACACATCTTCCGAAACAGCCTCTTCTCTGCCATTACCACCATTGCTGCTCTGCTCGTATTTACCCTCACCCCAATCGAACCGCTGCGCCATTTCGGGTTGTTTGCAGGCATTGGCGTGATGGTGGCCTTTGTTATCAGCTTTACGGTGATACCTGTTTTGCTGTCGTGGTGGAATATTCCGCAGCATCATCTGAATCATTCAAGCCAGTGGTCACAGGTGTTTTCATTTTTTGATCGATTGTCTGCCAGATTTTACAAACCTGTTTTTGTCGCATCAGGATTGCTGCTTGCCCTGGCTGTAACTGGCATCCTTCGCCTTGAGGTAAATACCGATCAGAAGAGTTATCTGAAAAGAGACAATCCTCTGAGAATCAATACAGAATTGGCAGATCAATGGCTTTCCGGAATTGTTCCCGTTGAGCTCATCTTTCATATTGAGGAAGGGATTTATACAGATTTTTCCCGTTACGACCTGAAGTTTTCGGAGGTGGAAGATCTGCTGGCAGGAATACCCGCTGTTAAATCCTGGCAATCGTACCGGATGCTGGCAGATGATTTTTTTCCTGCAGAGGAGGGCTTCGCCTCCGCCTTTTTTCTCACGCCTGAAGTTGTGAAGGAGAGCAAAGCCCTTCGCCGCTTCGTATCAGAAGATGGCAAAACCGTGAGGATTACGGTAAAAACCGCATGGATAACTGATAATCAGATTCTTGAGCTTGTGGATGCTCTTGAGACCAGGATTGGTACAGTGATGGCTTCTGATTCGGTTTCAGTACACTGCACCGGAGCCATGCCCATTTTTGCGCTGATGGGTAAGCGGCTTGTTACCAGTCAGATACAAAGTATTGCGTTGGCATTTCTGGTGATACTGGGGGTGTTTATGCTGATTTACCGAAAACCGGGCTGGTCGTTACTGGCCATGATTCCCAACATGTTGCCGGTGGCGGTTACCCTCGGGATTATGGGATACCTGAAAGTGCCTGTAGATGTGGCCACGGTGCTGATAACCTCCGTTTCTTTCGGTATTGCGGTCGACGATACGATCCATTTTACCAATACCTTCAAGCGATTCCGGTTGCAAAACCCACCCAACCGGTCGATCACCCTGGCATTCGGAACCGTGGGAAAACCCCTTCTGGTAACCACCCTGCTTCTGGTTTCGGGTTTTATCGTCCTTGCATTTTCCAGTTACCGCCCCCTCATTTTCCTTGGGTTGTTCCTTTCGCTGAACCTGCTGCTGGCACTGCTCTTCGATCTGATCCTGCTTCCGGCATTGCTCCGTTTCCGCAAAAAGCTGTGATCCCGTCTTCTTGAGGGTATTTTCTGGCAGCAATATTTTCGATAGTTTTGGCAATCAAATTTTATACAGTTATGATAACCGATTTTCTAAACCGATTTACCCTTATTTCGTTGTTTTTACTGATGTTTATACCCCAGCTTCTGAGGGGTGGTGACGGAGATACGCTGCAGGTATTTGCCCACAACCGGGCGGTTGTTGTGACCGATCCATCCAAAGGTGTTCGTGACCATCGTGCCTGGAGCGTATTCCCCGACAGGTCGGTTCTGGTACGAAAAATCGTGATGCACGTTACCTTCGGTTGTCCCGATTCACTCCGTTGCGCCGACTGGGATTACTCCGACCGGATTCAGATCGAACGCGTTGGAGGTATAAATGGAGAAAAAATCGATTACGAACTGGGTCGACTCATTACCCCGTACGGTGGATTTTTTGGCAAAACCTGGTCGTTCGACTGGGAAATTGATGTTACGGACTTCAGCCTTATGCTGCGCGATAGTGTTGAAATCAATTACATACACTCAGGCTATGAGCCGGCCAACGACCGGGGCTGGCTGGTAACCATCCGGTTCGACCTGATTTCCGGAACGCCTGCCCTCGAACCCATTTCCATCACCAAAGTTTGGGACGACCATTTTGCCTATGGAAATCCCGAAAAACCTATCGACAGCACTTTATACCCTTTCACTTTCATTCCCGATCCAGGTGCCGATTTGGGTCGGCTGAGGGTAATACAAACCGGACATGGGATGGACCGCCCCGATAACTGTGCCGAGTTCTGCAGCCGTTACAGAGAGTTTTGGTTCGACGGACAATTGGTGGAGCGCAAACAACTTTGGAAAGAATGCGGATGGAACCCCGTGTTTCCTCAGGCAGGCACCTGGATTTTCGATCGCGGTAACTGGTGCCCGGGCGACCTGATGGATCCAGAGGTGTTTCATCTGCCATTGCAGCAGGGCAAATCACATTCTTTAAAATTCGTGATGGAGCCTTATACAGCTACTCATCAAAAC
>CAZJZF010000357.1:0-3329 GCA_964550385.1 uncultured Lentimicrobiaceae bacterium
TAGTGGCTTGATGAACAAGTACTTCGCTTCCGTTCAGGTTGAAAACAGATACTTTTGCCGCAATCTCTTCATCCGGCAGGCTGTAATGCAGGGTGTTTCCACCATCGGCCCAAACCGTCAACTGCCGGTTGTCAAAAGGTATCTCAACGCTGATGGGGCCATAGTTGAACATCAGGCTGTCGATGCGCATCCTGCTGCCTGCAACAAACACCTCATTGCCAACTGCCGAGCTGGAGATGATGATATTCAGGGAGTCGGGGTTTTGGGTTGAGCTCCACTGGATGGGAACGGAAAAGGGTTGCCAGCTGGTGGTGTCGGTATTGGGAAACCATTTCAGCCCCTCACCAATGGTGTCGCGGGAGGTGCCGTTCCATTTTGACAATCCGAGGGCCACCATCCCGCTGTCGCCTGCTGCCGGCTGGGTTTTGATGTAGCCACTGAGCGATGAGGGCCTTCCTGTAAAGGGAATTCCCCCTTCAACGGAGCCGGTAAAGGTAGTGGTGTTAACCACAACAGTGCCAAGGGTAAGGATTCCGGGAATGGTAGGGGTTGCCACCAGCAGGTTGAATACTTTGGTTTCCAGCAACGGGTTATACATCCCCGATTTTGGCGCAACGGAATCTTTAAACACCGTCTGGATGGTAAAGATGGAAACCTGAAGGTTGGTGGCATCCCAGCCGGTGGGCTTGTTGCCGGTCCATTGTTCGAAATCTCCGTTCGGCATCTGTGCCTGGCCGGATATTGTTCCCTGAATGGCTGCTACTGCCATCAAAAGGAAAGCAGCGCGAAGGATCTGGTGGTAAATGTTTCTCATAAATATTTGATTTGTTAAGGATTAGCGATTTTTAGTGTGAAAAAATTCAATGACGCTGGCACCCACACCATATTTGTGGAGCGGGGCATCGTACAAATGGGCAAAGTCGATCTCGGCTACCTCTTTCCCTATTTCTGCCTTCAGGATTCCGGCACCCACACCGTGGATCACAATGAGCTTCGGCACCCTTTCGGCAATGGCACTGTTAAGCACCTTTCGGAAATAGGAAAGCTGATAATTAAGGGATTCCATCGGGTTCAGCCTCTGATGATTATCGGTAATGGCATGGATGTGGAGATCCACTTCGGCGTCGCCATCAGGGGTCAGATGCCTTTTGATGAACGGTGGGGGTTCAGGAGTTTTGGAGAGCGGTGCCTGAGCGTGGTCCCTGAGCGGAGTCGAAGGGGAGCCGAAGGCACGGGAAGAGTCGGAAACTGGTGCCTGAGCGTGGCCCCGGAGAGGAGCCGAAGGGGAGCCGAAGGCACCACCTGGTTGTATTTGTGCGGCCAACTTCAGCAGCACCGGTATGATCAGTTGGGGGTCGAGGTTGGTGTGTTCATACCCGTCGGCACGGAAGAATTTGCTCCCTTTGATGGCAAACGAGGTGTGTACAGGAAGGGGAAGTTGGGCAGCTACCGGGGGCTGTGCCATCATCTGAAGCGTGCCGCTTAGCCAGCTTTCCAATTCGGTTCTGGAGATCTGCTCCAAAATCACTGCCTGCATAGGCCGAAGGGAGAGCTGCTTTCTGAAATGGAGTGCCCCCTCTTTTTTCAGGTAAAGCTGAATAACCAACGGGGTTTGGTGGTAGTTTACGAGGATCACCTCCAGATCCCCCATCGTAAGGATGCGCTGGTCCATGGGGCGGAATGCCATATACAGTCCCGGCTCGAGCTGCCTTCCGTTGTAGTTTCCGGGCACCAGCGAATCCTGGATGCCGGCACGGGTGGTGGTAGGCTCCATGGCAGGTTTTGAGGAAGCGGATTTTGGGTCTCCCCTGAAGATGTTGGCCGAAGGATCCTGAACTGTGCCGGTATGGATGATCTCATGCTCCATAACAGGAATCCCAAATCCATCTTCGATGGTAACCTCTACCATATCTTTTCCCATAATGCGGGTTACCACACCTCCCCCTTTGGTATTAAGGAACTTTACTTTGTCGCCGGTTTTAAATTTCATTGGGGCAAAGATACACTATTCAGGGATTGATGTTTCCGGAAGAAATGTCAGACATTCTTTAAACGCAAAAACCGCGAAGTTTTTCGCACAGGTTTTTAATATATATAAGCCCTTCATCCCAGTTTGTGTTTTTTTAAGGCCAGCATTTTTGCAATGTGATTAAAAATTTTGTTCATTTGTTTCATTACTTGTGTCTGATTAAAAATATCCGCCAATGACAACCAGCGATATGAGCAATCTTCAACTTGTGCCACTGGATCTCAGAGGGGTGAAGACCTTATTGTCCTGGGCTGGTGATGAGGGCTGGAACCCTGGCCCATTGGATGCCGAAGTGTTCTATGCGACCGATCCTGAAGGATTTTATGGCTACCTCATGCATGGCGAGCTTATTGCCGGCGGGGCAATTATTTCCTACAGTGGTCTGTTTGGTTTTATGGGGCTTTTTATCGTGCGTCCGGATTTCCGCTCATTGGGTATCGGAAAGGCGCTTTGGTACCAAAGAAGGGATCTGCTGCTCTCGAGATTGAATCCTGGAGCTGCTATTGGCATGGATGGTGTGGTTGCCATGCAGCCTTTCTATGCCAAAGGCGGGTTCACAATGCAATTCAGAAGTGAGCGCCACCGGAAAAAAGGTGAGGTGTTTCCGATGGATTCTCATGTAGAGCCATTCAGGGATAGCTGTTTCGATGAGGTATTGAGTTACGATACTGCCTGCTTCGGTTTCCCGAGGCCGCAGTTCCTCGTCCCCTGGTTGCAACTCCCTGATAGTTCTAGCTATGTGTACTCGCACAAAGGGAAAATCAGAGGATATGCATCCATGCGAAAAGTATATTCAGGATACAAAATTTGCCCTCTTTTTGCCGACAATGCGGAAATTGCCATAGCACTCTATCGGGCTTGTCTTACTGCCACACCGGGTGAGGATGTATTTCTCGATATACCGGTGATTAACGCCGCTGCAATGCAAATGGCAGCAGACCATCACACTGAATATGTTTTTGAATGTGGACGGATGTATTATGGCAACTTTCCGATACTACCAACCGACAAAATTTTCGGAATAACAACCTTCGAACTGGGGTGATTTGTGGAATTGCCGGTTGAACTAATTGAGTTGCCCTTTTCTTTTACCGGTGCCCCGTGAAAAGCCCCAGCCCGGAAGAGTGCATCCACCCTTTTAACCCTTTCAGGCAACAAAATTCCTAAAACCAGGAGATTCCTGTATGCCGTTTTACCGGAAGGTTGTATCTTGCTGCCCTAATCCATCCTTTTATGCGCAAAATCGGAATCATTGGCGGAACGGGGCTCGAGAAGCTTAGCCTGTTCGAAAACCCTCAGG
>CAZJZF010000358.1:0-3315 GCA_964550385.1 uncultured Lentimicrobiaceae bacterium
ATACGGAATAGCAACCTCTGTTGGAGCAGCTGTTTCGGGCGGATCAAAGAGACTTAGCTGAAGCGGGCGTACTGAATGGCTAGGGCTGGCTTGTGTTCTGTTTCCGGGATAGAGCGCACACAGTAGCGCAAGGGTCTGGAGGGTTTTTCCGAGGCCCATATCATCCGCCAGGCAGCCGTTTAAGTGATACTTTCGAAGTTGCATAAGCCAGAAAAAGCCTTTTTGCTGGTATTCCCGGAGTTCCGCTTTTAAGCTTATGGGTACCGGGTTGATCTCGGGAGGTAAGACTTGTGTGATTTTCCGGATCTCTTCTGTTAAGGCGGAAGGCGTCAGGTCATCCTGCGGGATTAGGGCAGCGCGATATTTTTCCAGCCGGATCCGGTTACCTATCCTTGTGCCATAACGGAGCAGGCCGTTGTACCGGGAGAACCAATTTGCAGGAATTACAAAGATGCTTCCATCGGGCAATGGGTATTCCGCCTGATTGTTCAGAATGTTGCTGCGAAGCATTAAAAAGGGAAAAGTGTAGGTGCCGGCTACTACCTCCATTTCCAGATCGAACCAGTCGATGGATGAAATGACAGCGATTTTCAGATCCGCTCGCTCTAATAAATATCTGCCCGAAAGCCTTTCCTGGCTGATCTCAATATTCCTGCTCCCCAAAATGTCTTTATGATCAATCCCCCAACAAATATAGTCAGTGATGCCAAAGGATTCGCTGGCATCAGTCGGTGCGGAAATTCTGTAATGGAATTCATCTGCAGGTTCACATCCCAGCGAAATGAGCAGGTTAAGCATTTCTGCTTCCCGGATTTTGTCCCTGAAGATTTTCCGAATTCCATAATGCAGACTTTTTTCATTTAACACCGAAATAAAGTCCCTGGGATCAGATGGATAGATCGTTTGACGATCATATCGAAAAACAGGTCGTAGCCTGGGAAAGCCTTGCCAGTTGGTTTCAAGGGAAAGATTCAAAGTAGGCTCTCCCCGGAGGTTTTCAACATCAAATCCTTCGGCATCGATAGAATATTGATTGGTTACCTTGAGAAGAAACTTTTTAAAAAATTCTTTTTCAACCCTTTCCGGGATGATGATTTCAGATTTGGAAAAGAAAGGATTGATCTTATGGGAATCGATATTGTCTTCAAAATGAATAATTTGCTTTCCGCAAAGTAAAAGGCATGGTGAGTTTACAAGCACTACCGGTCGAAGCTCCTGCCAACGAAGTGTTTTGCCGCCGAGGGTACTGATCAGGCTGTACCTGATGTGGTCAGATTCGCGTACAAACCTGAAAACCAGTTGCACAGGGATTTCTGATATTCTGATTCCCTGCTGGATATACAAAGACGAACCACGCTCCAATCGATACAATGGTTTATCAAGGGTTCTTGCAAGGGAATAGATTGCCATCATCCTTTTTTCGATAAAAGGCCTGATATGCAATTTGATATATTCTTGTTCCACTCTTTGCTGGAAACTTTTTACTGTTTCACCCCGCCTGCCAAACCTGTGGGTGATTTCCCGGTCGGAGTATTCAAGAGCCTTTGCAACCATCTCACCTTCGATACCCGTCAGTCCTTCCATAGTATTCAGGTCGGAAAGCATCTCTGCCCCGATCCATTGTCCGTTTGATTCCTCTGCCAGGCAGGGTGTAAATACCGGCCCGAAAAGTTTGTGTTCTGAAATGGCAAGGAAAAACTTCTTCATGGGAAGCTGCAGAAATAGCCTGATTTACAATTGGTTTCTTATTAGCTTTGGGAAAAACACATAGAAGATTCCTCCCAGTGAGGTAATGGCTGTGATCAGGTAAAACAGCAATCCCAGGGCGATGGAAGTATCGCGAAGCGTTGGTTCCATAGCCAGGAATGTTGCTGCCAGGGCAAAGGTAAATTCTCGTGCCCCGGCTCCACCGAACGTGAAGGGCAATACTGCCATCACGGATGAAACCATAAATACTGTCAGCAACAACAGCGGATCGGCCAGATAGCTCAACCCGAGGAGAATGCACCAGGCACTGCCCATCTGCAGGATTTGAACTAAAAATGAATGAAGGATTGTATGGTCGAAGGTTTTCTCAAACATTGGAAAAAACCGTTTTATGACCACCCTGGTAATCAGGCTTGTAAGTCCCGCCGCTATAAGGCCGCCGCACATATAATGTATATTTATGGGCAGGGTTAAAAAAAGACTGAATGTGATCACGGTAAGTGCAACCAGGCCGGTTACCCGGTCAATCAGGGTAGCCTGAAAGATGTATTTCAGCTTCACCTCGGTGTTGCGGTTCAGCAGAATGATTTTATAGGCATCACCTCCTATACCCCCTGGAAGAAACAGGTTATAGAACATCCCCAGCAGGTAAAGCCGCAGGTTGAGTATTGCAGGGAGAGCCAGTCCGGTTGCCCCGAAAAACCGGTTTAACCGGTAAGCTGAAACCACTTTGGAGGCGACAAACAGCAGCCATGCCCCCATCAACCACCACCCATTTGATTGTAGGATCAGATTTGAGATTGCTACGAGGTCAATCCGGCTGAATACATACCAGAGCATTCCGGCTGAAACCAGCAGCTTCAGCAGAAATATAAACCCTTTCTTAAGGTTTATCCTGAGCACTTGTTATCCTCCTCACCTTATAGGGTTTTTTACTCTGTGATTCATAATAGGTGCGCATCAGCATCTCGGCAAGAAGGCCGATGGTAATAAACTGAATGCCCAGAATGAGCAAAATCACTCCAAGGATCATTACGGGTTTGCCCCAGATATCCTGACCCATAATTTTGATAATCAGCAGATACAATTCTATGGCAGCACCTCCGGCGAAGAGCAGTAATCCAATCAGTCCGAACAGGTGCATGGGCCGGTTCATGTATTTTCTGAAAAACAGCAGTAGCATAAGGTCGCTCAACACCTTGAAGCTTCGGTTCAGCCCGTATTTTGATTTGCCATGGATTCTGGGGTGATGATGTACCTCCATCTGGCTGATGGCTGCCCCTTCGAAGCTGGCAAGCACCGGAATAAACCGGTGCAGTTCACCATAAATAGAGAGGCTTTGAGCCAGCTCGCGCTTGAAAATCTTAAGGGTGCATCCGTAATCGCGGATTCTGATACCCGTCGATCGCCGGATTATGGCGTTAGCGATCAGGCTGGGTAACCGCCGCAGTATGAACCCATCCTTCCGGTTTTTCCGTATTCCGGCTACCAGGTCGAACTGCCCCTCCCTGATCCTGTCGAGCATGGGAAGAATGTCGGCAGGGTCGTTCTGAAGATCCGAATCCATGGTTACGATGAATTCCCCTTCGGAATATTCTATTCCTGCTG
>CAZJZF010000359.1:0-3308 GCA_964550385.1 uncultured Lentimicrobiaceae bacterium
TGGCAAGTAAAGAGACATCCATTGCCCTGATCTCTTCCAGCCGGCCGACCATAAACCCGATCTCTGCAGGCACTTTAAGTTCATCCATTACAGGGTCAGAGCCTGTTGCGGCATTGAGCTGCGCCGGAGCCAGCATGAGCACGAGAAACCCTGCTACGAAAAACATGATGAGTTTTTTCATTTTTTTTCTGATTTGAAATTGAATTAGTTTTCAGTAAGCAAAGGTCAGCAAGGAACAATGCCAAAGCATTACATAATTTTGTATATGTATTACATAATTCCCGACTGAATACTGGGGTTAGCCGAGCCGGAGGATATCATTAATGACGGCTGGGAAATGAGATTTACAGGCTCTATAAGTCTTCTAGCGAAAAACGCCTCTTGTAACGAAGCTTCTTGTAAAAACTAGGGGTTAAACCTGTAACTTTTTTAAACTGGTTCGAGAGGTGAGCAACACTGCTGTAATTCAACTGGTAGGAGATTTCTGTAAGTGTAAGCTGATCATATATCAACAGCTCTTTTACCCTCTCGATTTTATGGGCAATGATGTATTGCTCGATGGTTATTCCGGTAGTTTCTGAGAAAAGATTTGAAAGATAGGTGTAGTTCAGGTTAAGTTTCTCGCTCAGATAGTCAGAAAAGTTGATTTTCACGGTTTCTTCGCTGTAGTGTATGATCTCCACCACAACACTCTTGATCTTCTCCACAAGGATGGCATCTTTATCCTCCATTAACATCAGTCCTGATTTCAGCAGCGCCAGCTTCAGCAAATCTCTTTGATCCTCCGTAATACTGCCCTTGATTTCTACCTCACCCAGCTCAACCTTACGGTAAAAAAGGCCGAGTTTATCCAGTTCTGCCATGACAACCATCTTGCAGCGGAGTGAAACCATAAATTTGATAAAAAGCTTCATGGGGGTTGTTATAGCTGAGAAGGGCAGTTGTAATTTATGCAAAGATAATGACATTTTGTTCAAATACATATAGGCCGTATCCTAAATCTCATTTCACTTTATCTGCATGCATTCAAAGTCATATTAGCCTTTTAGCGCTGCTTCGGGGGTTTTTCACTTAATCATTCTGTTTCCCCTTATTCAAAAGCTTAACAATGCTTTGTGTTTGAGGAACCATTGCTATCTTTACCATTAATAAAAGCCTGAACCATGCCGAAGAAACACCCGGGCGTTGCGAAAGCACTGGCATTTGTAGTCACCCCTGCCATCCTCCTGGTCATTTTGCTGTTTTTTCCTCTGGCGCCCGGAAATCCGGCGGTCACACGCACCTTCTGCATCATGGCCCTGATGGCCGTTTGGTGGATTACCGGAGTGGTACCGCTGGCAGTTACCTCGCTGCTGCCGGTGGCACTCTTTCCGCTGCTGGGGGTGCTCGACGGGCGTGAAGTGGCTTCTGCCTATTTCAACGATGTGATTTTTCTGTTTATGGGTGGATTTCTGGTAGCCCTGGCAATGCAGCGCTGGAACCTGCACAGGCGCATTGCGCTGCACATTCTGGCATTTACGGGGGTCAGCCCCGGCAGAATTCTGCTGGGTTTTATGCTCGCCTCAGCCTTCCTGTCTATGTGGATCTCCAATACCGCCACTGCCATGATGATGCTCCCCATTGCCCTGTCCATCATCAAACAGCTGGAACTGCTGATGCACGAACGAAGCACTGCCCGGTTCAGCATCGGGGTGCTGCTGGGAATTGCCTATGGTGCTTCGATTGGTGGCGTCGCTACACTGGTGGGCACCCCTCCCAACCTGTCCTTCATCCGGATTTATCATATCTACTTCCCCAATGCCCCCGAAATATCCTTTTCGCAATGGATGCTCTTTGCCCTGCCGGTGGCAATATTGCTGCTGGCCACTGCCTGGGTGATGCTGTACGGCTATTTCAGGCCACGCAAATGGGAGTGGACGGAAATCCGCAGGGAATTAATCCTGAAACAGTTACAAAAGCTGGGCAAAACTACCTTTGAAGAAAAAATCGTCGGGATTGTATTTGCTGTGCTTGCCCTGCTATGGCTTTTCCGTGCCGACCTTAATCTGGGTAGATTTACACTGCCCGGCTGGGGAAGCCTCTTTCAAAACCCCTCCTACCTTAACGACGGCACTGTGGCCATCGCCATGGCCATCCTGCTGTTCATCATCCCCGCCCGGAAGGAGCACGGCACTACCCTCCTCGACTGGAAAACTGCCTCCTCCCTCCCCTGGGACATCCTGCTGCTGTTTGGCGGAGGATTTGCCCTTGCACTCGGGATCAAGGAATCAGGGCTGTCAGGCTGGATCGGGGAACAGCTCATGGGGGTTACCTCGTTCCATCCCCTCTGGGTCATCCTGTCGGTGTGCCTGCTCATTACCTTCCTCACCGAACTCACCTCCAACACCGCCACCACCGAGATGGTACTGCCCATACTGGCGGGAATTTCAATCTCCTCCGGCATCGATCCCCTCCTGCTGATGATCCCCGCCACCCTGTCGGCATCCATGGCATTTATGCTGCCTGTTGCTACGCCACCCAACGCCATTGTGTTTGGCTCCGGCCGTATCACCATGGGGCAGATGGCACGCACCGGTCTGATCCTCAACCTCGCCGGTGCCGTCATCATCACCCTGATGATGTATTTCTGGGGTGCAATTGTTTTTTAAGGTTTTGGGAATGACCGGATACTTATAAACTCCGCAGAGCCCTTTGATAGTAAGCGTTCAAAATTTCAAGTTCTGCTTCTGCTGTTCGCTTTTTGTGGTGCAATGGCTGTCGGGCAATATACCTGCAAACCCGTCCTATATCCTTTTTAGAAACCGAAAAAGCAGAACACGTCTTCTGCCACCCAAACAATCGCTTTCCGATTAACCTTTCCGCATTGATGAACTCCTCAGAAGCATCTGCAATTCTGGTAATGAGTTCTTTTTCAGATATAGATGGCGATTTAGAAATCAGGATGTGGAGGTGTTCAGGGTTGGCATATATCGCATATAGTTTTGATTTATAATTGTTTACAATTCCAGTGATGTATTTTTCAACCCTATTCCTGCTTTGGGCAGAAATCAATGGATGGCGGTTTTTGACTGTTAATACAAAATGGATGTAAAGGTTGTTAAAGGGTATATCCATTGATTATTTGCTTTCTCCCTATATATGCTCAAGACCTGGAAAAAGGAGGTTTGTAAAAAAAATAATGTTATTAGGTTGTGTTGATGCCAATCACCCTCTTTGCTACTGAGGTTAGGCTAGGTGCTTAGTGAGTATGGATTGCATTTTATTAGGTTGGTTTGTTCCCTGATTGACAAATCCGTACCTTTTTAACC
>CAZJZF010000360.1:0-367 GCA_964550385.1 uncultured Lentimicrobiaceae bacterium
CACCTGCCGGCCGAAAACGCAGGCGGTACTGATAGGCTCCGGGAACAGGATTCCAGAACACCTTAACAGAATGTGCTGTAAGATTCGAGATGGCTAATCCCATGGGAGGCAGGCATGGCGATGATTGTGCCGATAGGGTTACAAAGCTGTCCACAGGGCTCAGGCTACTCATATTACTGAGGTTACCCGCATTGCCTGGCATGCCGCATGATCTTCGGATTCTAAAATAGTATTTGGTGCTATCTGACAGATAGGTAAGCATCAAACCCGGCTGGGTCGTGCTCTTCAGCATCCAATTCCCTGTACCGGCTTTTTGGTAAAACACCTGATAATAACCAACCAGCGTTGCTGCTGCCTGCCAATTAAG
>CAZJZF010000360.1:377-3295 GCA_964550385.1 uncultured Lentimicrobiaceae bacterium
GATTTGTCCAACCGTAATTCCAGACACCGGCGGACAGGCGCTGCCGGCTGAAAGGGTTGTGAAGATGCCTGTGGATGACCATACACCCTGTACATTGGAGCCACAAAAAGTACTCAGCTGAAACTCATACTGTGTGGTATCAAAAAGCTGAGTAAGGGTAATCATGGGCTGCTGGGCACCCATTTGCTTCCATACCTGAGACCCAGTAATGCGGTAACGGATCTGATAGCCCATGGCTCCCGGTACCGGCGACCAGGAGATTTTGGCCGAGGTGCTGGTGATATTGCCGGTTTGTATACCGGTGGGAGGATTACACGGATTGGGGACACCGGTTGTGGTAAAGGTATAAACCGGCGAATAGGCTCCTGCGAGATTTCCATTGCATTGGCAGCGAACCCTGAACTGATACAGGGTGGTATCAGAAAGGTTGAAAATGGTTTTACTGGGGGTGTTGGTAGCAACATTGAGCCAGTTGGTCATTGTGGCTTTTTTATACGAAAGATTGTATAAGGTGACTCCCGGAACAGGAATCCAGCTGATGGTTGCCCAGTTGTTTCCAACGGCAGTAACTGTAATTCCGTTTGGCGGCGGGCAAGGCGTTGTTGTGCCGGCAAGGGTGGTAAAGGTAAATACAGGCGACCAGTTGCTCAGGGCATTCTGTCCGCAAACCGTGCGCACCTTCAGTTCATACAGTGAATTGGCGCTGAGCCCCGAAAGCGTCGTTCCCGGATTGACTGCAGACATATTGAACCAGTTTTGTGTACCAGAAATCCGGTACTGAACCTGATAGCCCTGACCCCCGGGCACTGCTATCCATGAGATGAAAGCGCTTTGGGCAGTTATATTTGCTGCCGTAACCCCGGAAGGTGCAATACAGGTTGCAGAAGTGCCTGCAGTTGAGAATAATCCGATAGCAGAATAGGCACCCAAACCTATCCCCTGACAGAAAGACCGTATTTTGTACTCATATTGGGTATTCGGGCTAAGGTTATTGAGGGTTACTCCCGGCAGTGATGTTACCTGATAGGTGTTCCAGCTGGTTGAGTTTGCCGGTTTGAAATACACATAATAGTTGGCAACACCCGGAATCGCTGTCCACGAAAGAGTTGCCGAAACTGCTGTTACCGCTGTAACCACAGCGCCTGAAGGTGGTGGACAGTTGCCGTTTGCCGACAAGGTTGTGAATGTAAAAACCGGCGACCATGGGCTTATGAGATTGGGTCCGCACACACTCCGGAGCTGTACTTCGTAGGTAGTGGAATCCATCAGGTTGTTCATTGTCAGCGTAAGAGTCGCAGCCTGAACTGATAACGGGATCCAGGCATTTGTGCCTGCCACTCTGTACTGAAGCTGACAGTAAAGGGCTCCCGGATTGGGTACAAAAAGAATCTGGGCAGAATTTGCCGTTACCACACCCGTCTGTATTCCGGTGGGGGGATTGCAGCTTTGGGCAGTTGATTCATGGCTGCCACCCAGAAATAACACAAGCAGTGTCAGTACGAAAGTGAATGCTTTAATGTTTTTCATCAGCAAAAAGTTGTAAAGTGAATACTTGTATTGTGGTTATCGCCTGAGTACAAAGGTAATGCTATTTTATGGAATTTCTACCTGAAACTATGAGCCCCCTCCGAAAATTCAACCAAACCTTCAGAACTGAAAATCAGACTGATTGAACTTCTCGGAGTGGTGTCAACATTCGAATCCCGAAAAACAAGAAATCTTCGATTTCGTAGTTTTTCGAGGATCCTCGAAAAATCAGAAAATCATAGATTTTCAATTTTTCGGGACGCTCGAACACCTTCTAATCCTCCTCCTCCATAAACCCAAAATTCAGGGTGAGCGCCACACCCCACCGAACAGGTCTGATCGTCATCTGTTCTGCATCAAACGTATGATGATGCCCCTGATTCAGCTCTTCGTTAAACGGGGCAGCATCCACTTTCCAGAACGGGATGGTATAGTAAGGTATCACATCGAAGTTGAATTTTCCGCTGCCGAACGACAATGGCCACCTGAGGGTAAGCCCCATCATGAATTTATCAACAGGCTTCTCGTAGGCCGCTGTTCCGTAGTCGATGGCAGAGCGGCAGTACATCCTGAACTTTTCGATGTTTAATGCCAGCGCCGGGCCGGAACGGAACCCTTCGGAATTGATAAGATGGTATGTTCCTCCCACCGAAATTCCCACCGTTCCCACCTTGATCTTTTTGAAGTACTCCCCCGACAGGGTGCTGTCGGTGCCGCTGGCGGTGCTTTTAAAGCCGGCCCAGTGCAGCCCGAACGACATACCGCCCCTTCCCAGCTGGGTTTTGATTCCGAGCAGCAGCCCCCCGAAATTCCCGGGCGACTCCAGTTCCCTATCGGGTATGTATTTGAGATTGAGGTTATACTGGTTGTAATCGTCCACCGCAAGTGCAACCGCATCGGTATTTTTGTAACCCTCCAGCCCATACCCCAATACAAAGAACATACGCTTCTGGGCACAAACGGTACCCGCCGAACTTATCAGAAAAACAATTACAGCAATTAAACTTATACTGATCGACTTCATGGTGCAATGTTTTATACAAATTTTGAATTTTTAAATCCAACGATCTCATCAATACAGCATCAACCTGCCGAACTTTCTCATCCATCAGCAGTAGTTCTGGCAGCTTTTCAGTTTTCTTCTTCGGCTGCTTACAGGGATCAAAGGTAAAAAGTTTCACTATGGCAAAAGAAAAAGGGAGGGTTTTGCCCTCCCTTTTATACAGGTATCTGTTGCACAGAAATCGGGTTAAAACGTCCAGCTCAGGGTAATTCTGGGGGTAACAGAACTCTTAATAGTATAATTGTCAGGCTGTTCAAAGGACTCCATAACCACATTGCCAGAAATCACAAAGTTCTCAGAAGGTTTAAAGCCGATTCCTCCGATGGCC
>CAZJZF010000361.1:0-3285 GCA_964550385.1 uncultured Lentimicrobiaceae bacterium
GATCTTAAGGTCTCTGCCGTAGGGTGATGTGGAGGTCGGCATCCCTTCAAGTGTTGTGGGAGCCATCTGTCCACCGGTCATGCCATAGATTCCGTTGTTCACAAAAAAGATGATGATATCTTCACCGCGGTTGCAGGCATGGATGGTCTCTGCGGTACCGATGGCAGCGAGGTCACCATCTCCCTGATAGGTAAATACATACTGATCGGGATGGAGTCTTTTGATGGCGGTAGCCAGAGCAGGAGCCCTTCCGTGGGCTGCCTGTTGCATGTCGATATCCATAAATTCGTAAGCCAGCACCGAGCAACCGACCGGAGCAATCCCAATGGTAATGTCCTGAATGCCGAGCTCTTCTATTACTTCCAGGATCAGGCGGTGGAAGGTGCCGTGTCCGCAACCGGGGCAGTAGGAGAGTGGCTTTTCGGTAAGCAGCGGAGTTTTCCGGTACACCAGGTTTTCTTCCTGAATAATGGTATTGATATCCATAGTTTTAACCTCCGATGATTTGATTTTTCAATGCTTTGACTACCTCTTCAGGTGAATGGATCATTCCGCCCACGCGGCCAAAATGTTCCACTTTGGTTCTGCAGCCCACTGCCAGCCTGATGTCTTCCACCAGCTGCCCCAGACTCATTTCCACAGAGAGTATCCCTTTAACTTTGTCGCCATAAGCCCGAATCTGCTCTTCCGGGAAAGGATAAAGGGTAATAAACCGGAACAATCCCACTTTAATTCCCTGTGAACGAGCGATGTCGTATGCCTTCTGGCAGATGCGGGCACTGGAGCCATAGGCAGCCAGAATGTATTCCGCATCCTCGCAGCCGATTTCTTCAAACAGCACATCCTGCTTCATCTGTGCATATTTATCCCTGAGGTGCAGCACGTGTTGTTCCTGTTTGGCAGAATCCAGATCGAGGGAGGTGATGATATTGCGGGGCCTGTCGGGTGTTTTTCCGGTGGTAGCCCAGGGAGTGTTCTTCAGGATCTCCTCTTTGGTCCAGCGCGGTTTAAATTCCTTCAGCTCCACCTTTTCCATCATTTGTCCGATAACACCATCAGAAAGAATCATCGAAGGGGTGCGGTATTTGAAGGCCATCTCAAACCCAAGTTCCACAAAATCGGCCATTTCCTGAACAGAGGCAGGAGCAAGTACGAACATCCTGTAATCTCCGTGTCCACCCCCTTTAACTGCCTGAAAATAGTCGGATTGGGCGGGTTGAATGGTGCCCAGCCCGGGACCTCCGCGTACCACATTGAGTATCAGACACGGGAGTTCTGCACCTGCCATATAGGAAATCCCTTCCTGTTTCAGACTGATGCCCGGACTTGAGGAAGAGGTCATCACTTTTTTACCGCATCCGGCACCACCATATACCATATTGATGGCTGACACTTCACTTTCTGCCTGCAATACCACCATACCGGTGGTTTCGTAGGGTTTTTGTGCCATGAGGTATTCCAGCACTTCCGACTGCGGAGTGATGGGGTATCCGAAATACCCGTCGACACCGGCACGGATGGCTGCCTCGGCAATGGCTTCATTGCCTTTCATTAACCTAAGTTCTTTTGCCATTATCTCTGGATTTTATTATTAGCCTTTGTCAACTTTTACCTTGTACACAGTGATGACCCCATCGGGGCATACAATTGCACAGTTTGCGCAACCGGTGCACTCATCGGGGTTCTGCATATAGGCATAATGGTATCCTTTGCCGTTCACCTCCCTGGCCAACTCAATAACAGTCTGGGGGCAGGCGGGCACACAAACAGAGCATCCTTTGCACCTCTCGACGTCTACGACGATCGCGCCTTTTACTTTTGCCATGGTATTGCTATTATATTTGTATTGATTTGCTGATCGGCGAAATTAGGATTTTTTGCCGTTCAAAACCTCATCTGTCCAACCCTATTCCTATCAGGAAAGGTAATTTAAAATGGTTATAAATTATCCCCTGGCCGAATTTCAGAAGAAGAGATAGGCAGCCAGCAGTAACCGCAGGTTGTCTACCTGATAGGTGTTCACAGGCAATCCATTGGAGTCGCGGATCACTACTCCTGCCGGGTTGGGGGCACCAAAGGATGCTCTGGTGTATTCCATTTCGGCAGCGAAGCGCATTTTGCCCTGCATGTAAACCAACCGCGGGGCAATACGCAGGATCTCCGCGATCTCATATTTGTTGTTGTAGCCCAGTCCATACATGTCGGCCTGTGGGTTTGCCATCACCTCTGTGGTTCCCAGGTTGCGGTTAATGCCTGCATACAATCCTGCCTGCCAGGTAGTTCCATTGGTATGAATGTCCGTCCATAAAACCATGTTGGCAGTGGGGGCATAGCTGCGGGTGCCGGTTATTGTATCAGTAACTGCGGTTACTGCATATCCTGAAATCGACAAAACATCTGCCAGGTTTTCGCCATACATACCTGTAAGCTTGATAGTTACAGGTTTTATCTTCAAATTGACAAAAGCACTGGCCGCTTTACTGCTTACCGATTCATCAACCCGGTAGGTTTTACCACCCGCCATTTTCGATTCCATGCGTGGCACAATGGTTTTAGTACCGAAGATGACCCCAGTGGCAAAAGCAGTATTGTTTTGGGTGTTTTTTTCGCTGAAGACAATCTCTCCATAAAGTTCAGGGATTTTGGCATTGCGCAAATAGGATGAGGAGCCTCCAGCTGGTCCGTAAGAGGGGTAATCTCGCTGCTCGATGGCTGCCAGGGAGAAGCGGAGTTTTCCTGCCTGATAAGAACCTCTGATTTGCGGATCTCTGGAAAACGGACTGATGGGGGCTCCTGTGTTGAAGGATACCGTAGCCGGAAAGCAGGCTGGATTAAAGAGTGGATGCCAGTACTGCCCGGTAATGAGTTCAAACTTTTCCCAATTGAGCTTCAGGAAGGCGTGTCGTAAGCGGAGGAGGTTCACATCTGCATTGGTGGTTCCAAAGAAATCTCCTTCAAGTAAGCCCGTTACTTTGGCGCCACAAATGTCGGGTGCTGTAATTTTTCCCGACAGTTGCGATTGTACCGGCAGAAAGTTGGTATTCCAGCCATCGTTTAGGTCTTTACCGTTTTCATCCGCTGCAATCGGCATTGGCCAGAGCATGAAATGTCCTTCGCGCGGAGCAAAGGTCTGCCGGCTGTCGAGCATAAAATCGGTCTTCACATACCCCGAAAAGGTAATTCCGAATTTTTGCCCCTGTGGATCCTGAGCAACTACGGCCAATGGCAGTAAAATCGTCAACAACATCAGAAAGTAATGTCTCTTCATGATTTTTGGTATTGGTG
>CAZJZF010000362.1:0-3280 GCA_964550385.1 uncultured Lentimicrobiaceae bacterium
GCCTGCATGCCAAACGGTAAAAGGTGCCTTATTGTTACAATAATATTTGCTTTGTCGTTTTTTATACTTTTGCCGGTGCGTTGTCGGGGTATTGATTAAGAGGGACCATCTCCCCGGCGGGCAAATGAATAGAGCACTTTAAACACAAAAAACGGAAATCGTGGACATTTTCAACAAGATCGAACAGAACATGGGACCGTTGGGACAGTATGCCACCAAAGGGCATGGCTACTTTATGTTCCCAAAACTCGAAGGAGAAATCTCCAACAAAATGAAATTCAGGGGGAAAGAGATGCTGGTTTGGAGCCTGAACAATTACATCGGGCTGGCAAACCATCCTGAAGTGCGCAAGGCAGATGCAGAGGCAGCAGAAAAATACGGGATGGCTTATCCGATGGGAGCCAGGATGATGTCGGGTCAGACCCACTACCACGAGCAACTGGAAAAAGAGCTGGCAGCTTTCGAAAAGAAAGAGGACGCCTATCTCCTGAACTACGGTTACCAGGGGATGGTTTCCATCATCGACACCCTTACCGACCGGAAAGACGTGATTGTATACGACAGCGAAGCGCATGCCTGCATACTGGATGGCATGAGGCTTCATATCGGCAAACGGTTTGTGTATCCCCACAATGATATTGCCAGTCTTGAGAAGCAGTTGCAGCGTGCAACAAAGCTCATTGAACAGACCGGAGGGGGGATCCTGGTAATCACCGAAGGAGTATTCGGGATGTCGGGCGACCTGGGCAAGCTTGACCAGATTGTTGCCTTGAAATCCAGATACAATTTCAGGTTTCTGGTAGATGATGCCCACGGTTTTGGGACCATGGGTGCCACCGGAGCCGGTGTATCTGAACATCTGGGAGCAATGGATGGCGTAGACCTTTACTTCGGTACTTTTGCCAAGGCGATGGCTGGCATTGGTGGATTTATTGCCGGTCCTGCGCATGTGGTAAATTATCTCCGGTACAACATGAGATCGCAGATTTTTGCCAAGTCGCTGCCGATGCCCATGGTAATCGGAGCCCTCAAGAGGCTGGAACTGCTGCGAAACGAACCGGCACTGAGGCAAAAATTATGGAATGTGGTAAATGCTTTGCAGTCAGGCCTCAAAGCACAGGGTTTCAACCTTGGCAATACCGAATCACCGGTAACGCCGGTAATTCTGTCAGGCGAAGTACCCGAAGCCACCAACCTCACCTACGATCTTCGTGAAAACTACAACATCTTTTGCTCCATCGTAACTTACCCGGTAGTACCCAAAGGGGTCATCCTCATCAGGCTTATCCCCACCGCGGCCCATACGATTGAAGATGTTGAATACACCATTAAGGCGTTCAGCGAAATCAAGAAAAACCTGGATAGTGGCAAATACGCCACGGGGGAGATTGTGGATGTGATGTCCTAAGGAACCACGATTTTTTCCATCGATCTGCCATTGACGGCAGAAACATAAGTTACCAGCCAAACCCCTTTGCCCAACCGGAGGGGTTTGGTGTTTTCAGGACTCTGGCTGCTCCAGATCAATTTCCCGTCAATGGAAAAAACACCAAGATCATACACATTATCAGAGAATCCTTCAAATCTTAAGGCTTCCGAAGCGGCATCATAATACACTTTACGGGAGAGGGAACTGATGTTTTCTATTCCGAAACCCACAGGCACCAGTTGAACATTCACCACGGTGGTATCCTTTGAAGCAGCTGAAGCCTGTACTGTTTTTGAATGATATCCGGGAGCGGAAAAAGTCAGGCTATAGGTTCCCGGGTAAACCGGCCTGCTGTAAAAGCCTGTTGCACCCGACGACCAAACATGCGAACTGTCGGCATCGTGCCCATTAAGCCAGACTTTTGCCTTCAGTGGCAATCCTGTTACCGAATCGGTTACAACGCCTCTGAATCCATACCAGCCCTCTTTGATGAAATTGATCAGGGAACGGTGGTGGTAATCCCACATGTTGTTGAGCTGAGAAGCAGGGACAAGCTTCGTGGCTGACAACTCCAGTGTCACTTCCCTGCAATGGGCAAAATAATTCATATAATCCTGCCGTCCACCGGTAATCACATACCAGGCAGCTCCGTTCGTGATTCCGTTGTCTTCATCGGTAAAAAACCCAACGGGTGCATGGACATGCACGGTGTCGGCATACGGTCTGGCAACCTCTATCCACCAGTTGTTGTCGGGATGCAGCTTATACCAGGTATCCCAGGGATAATTCAGTACCTCTGCTCCGCCGTGGAGGTTTGCGCCCATGGCAAACGGGATGGTATCTGCGAGCCCTCTGAAGGCATTGGTTTCCGGCTGGTAGGGATTCTGGTCGGGATTGGCACCTACCCTTGGATCGGGAAAATTACGATTCAGGTCGATATTGGCGGCATTCCCTCTGCGGGCATTGGCCACGGTATGGTTACCACCGTAGTAGGTGCCGTCGGGGTTTGCGAGCGGGCAAATCCAGATCTCCAGGTGATCCAGAAGCCAGGTAGCCTCAGGATCTGAACCGTAGCCGTTGAGCAGATGATCCATCAGCCTGAGCATAAGGATGTACCCTGCCGTTTCATCCCCATGTATGGTGGCTGAATAGAAAAACAAAGGCTTAAATCCTGCTGGCTGAAGGGCAGAGGTGAGACGGGACACGATGAGTTTTCTGCCGCTGGTAAGGGTATGGAAAGTATACGGCTGACAAAGACCGGGGAATTGGGTGGCAAAGCCCTGCATGATGGAGTCGTACTGAGGCCATGTTGGATAATAATTCCAGGCTGCAGCCTCCCCTTCCGGCGGCAACATCATTTCCGTGTGTGATGGTCGGTGCAGAGGAGTATGCCGATATTGTACCCCGGCAGCATCCAGCTTTGCCAATTGCTCAGGGGTAACGCTTACAACAGCGGTATCACCTTTAATCCGGTCGATGGTGGCCAGTTGCGACAATCGTTCAATTTCTCCGGAATTTCGGATAAGAACCGTTACATAGGTTTGACCGTATTGATCCAGAACCGCTTCAAGACCAGATGAGAAATTCTGGCCAAAAAGCGACTGATGAATTCCCCCCATCCAGAGAAGAGACGGAAGCAGGTAAAGCCATACGAACCGGTGCATCATTTCTGTAGTTCTTCGATCTGGGTTTGCAGCTGCAGCAATACTGCCTTGTTCACTTTCACAAGCGGAAGACGCAGGTTATTGGGTGCAAGTCCCTTGATTTCAAGGGCTGCTTTTATTCCGGATGGGCTTCCATCCTCAAACAGGGTTTCCATCAGATCAAACAAACGGTAATGCAACTTCCTGG
>CAZJZF010000363.1:0-3278 GCA_964550385.1 uncultured Lentimicrobiaceae bacterium
CCAGCTATCCTTCCAACGGGAATGCAAGTGTATATCAGACAGCAACATCCTTCAACAGTTTGTTGAATTTTCATACTGATAATACTACTGTTTGCAGTGCTCCCGGAACTCCTACAGCCTATGCACAGCGACCTAATATGAAGATTGAAATACTGGGTGTTACCTCATTACCCCTGGATGCCGGGGTAGGGCAGATTGTGTATCCCACTGGTGGTGTTGTCGCCAATACACCGTTTAATGTAAAGGTAAAGGTGAAGAACTACGGCACCGATACCCTCTTGTCAGCCACAGTGAACTGGAGGCTGGATGGTGTACTGCAGACCCCTTATCCTTGGACAGGCTCACTGCTCAAAGATTCGAGTACTGCAGATATAATCCTGGGCAATATTACCCTGGCAAATGGTTACCATACGATTGTAGCCTGGACGGATAATCCAAACGGTCAGCCGGATCTGAATACCGGAAACGACTCCTCCAATATCAACTTTATGGCTTGTGCCAGTTTGCTATCAGGTAACTATACCATTGGGGGTACCGGTGCCGACTTTCCAACCTTCGGCGCTGCTGTAACTGCTCTGGAACAGTGTGGCATTTCAGGTCCGGTGGTATTCAATGTCGCACCCGGTACCTACAACGAGCAGATTACCATTCCCTGGATCAGTGGCTCCTCTGCCATTAATACGATAACGTTCCAGTCGGCAACCCCCGATAGTACACTCGTGACTCTTACCTATGCTGCTACCGGAACAGCCAATAATTACCTGGTACAGCTTTCGGGTGCTGAAAGGATCATCTTTAAAAACATCAGGTTTGCACCCTCAGGAACAACGTATGCTACGGCCATTAAGTTTGCCGACGGAGCGAAGTTTAACACCCTCACTGGTAATCTTTTTATCGGAGTGGCAGGTACCACCAATGATCTGATCCTCATCCGGGCAGAAGGGGCTACCAATTCCGATAACCTGGTGAAAGGAAACCGGCTGGAGAGTGGTTCCATCGGGATGTATTTCAAAGGGCAAAGCACCAGCGCCAGGCTGGAGCGAATCCGCATAGAAGACAATGTGCTGGAGGGATTTACCAGTGCAGGTATAAAGTTTGAACTGGTTGCTGCCGTTACAGCAGAAGCTAACTTATTGAATTCGGTAACTGCCAACAGTGGTATGCGGCAGGGAATGCTGGTGATTTACGGAGCAGATACCATCAAAGTATTACGGAATCAGATCATCCTTTCCAACTCCACCAACACCCATGGTATATATCTCGAAAACTGCACCTCCGCCGTGGGACTTGAGGGTATGGTTGCCAATAATTTTATATCCATTCTAAGTGGAACCACCCAGACCTATGGGATGAGAATCATCACTACATCCAACTGGAATATCTTCAACAACTCCCTGAACATCACCGGAACAAGCAGTACCGACACACGTGGGATCAATACAGTATCGAGCAGCAGCAACATCCAGGTGCTCAACAACAATATTCAGTCGAACAAGTATCCCACACTCTATGAGGGGAATTCCTGCAGCCGGTCAAATTACAACAACCTTTATTCAACTGGTGATCTGTACGGCTTCTATACCACTACTTATCAGAATTTTACAACTCTGGCTGCCTATAAAACGGCTTCACAGAAAGATACCAACTCCGTATCCTATATCCCTTATTTCTTCAGTAATTCCAATTTACATACGGTTAATGGACTGTTGAACGGCATTGCACTGACATTGCCAAAGGTAACCCATGATATCGATAATGAACCCAGAAATGCCACAACACCGGATATCGGAGCAGATGAGTTCGATCCTCCTGCCATCGACGTGACAGTTCTGGGTATTGAAGCTCCCACCTCAGGGTGTGCAAAGACAGCCACCGAACCTGTTACCATTATGATCAAGAATGTGGGAACCAATGCAGTGAGTTCAGGTCTTGCAGCGAATTTCAGGTTTAACAACAGCGCAACTGTGGTAACCGAAAACATTTCATCCACCATCAATCCTGGAGACACCTTAGTATATACCTTCTCAGCTACCGTTAATCTGGATGTTTTTGGGTTCGGCGGGATTGATTCCACTTTCGCACTGGTAGCCTGGACTACCCTTACCGGTGATCCGGTTCCCTTTAATGACACCGCAAAAACCACTGTGACCTCTATGTTCACTAATGCTCCCCCTACGGTAACTACCCCTGTAAACATCCCATACGGAACCAAGGCAACATTAAATGCTACGAGCACTGGCAAGATCTATTGGTATCCGACAGATACATCAACCATCTGGCTTGATACCGGAAGTGTCTTTACTACCCAATATCTTTATGACACCACAACATTTTATGTGGCTGCCGGTGGATCAGGTCAGTCTATGGGTGCCACACCAGAGCTGCTGTATTACAATTTTGATGTACCAGGTACATCAGTCCAAAATCTGGCTACTACCCCGGTGGGCTCTAACCCGGCAGCGATAACCGGTACAGGTTTGTCGATTGGAGGAACCGGCTTTAACGGATCAGCACTTGTCGGTACAGGTGTTGCCTCTACGGGTGGGGTGATTAATACAGGATGGAATACAAACCTGAGCGGGAGTTTTACAATCTCATTCTGGACGAAAAACATCGCCCCAAGCGCAACTTTATGGTATATTTTCGGTGACGCAGGAGCCAGTACATTCCGTTGCTTTACGAATGGAGTTGCCAGTGCAAACAACTGGATGGTAAGGGGAGGTGGACTGCCCGATCTTACGATAACAGGTTCTGCTACCATGGCACCCAATACGGTACATGTTGTTTATGATGCCGCGGCAGGGCAATACAGGGGGTATATTGATGGAGTCTTGAACGTTACTGTTTCTGCTCCAACTTCTAATACCATGGCAGGAACAGGATTCCAGATTGGCGGATACGGTTCCAGCAGTAATCTCAATGGCCTGATGGACGAGTTCCGCATTTATAACCGGGCATTAACCCAGGCCGAAATCCTGCAGTCTCTTGCAGGAATAAGTACTTCAGGGTGCCAGAGTCAGAAAGTATCGATACAGGTAAACACCGGCTTACCGCCATTGGTGGACGCCGGGGTTGACGCAGTGCTGAATCCGGTGGGTAATACCACCTCCGGAACCCCTACCCCGATAACCGTAAGTTTAAAAAACTTTGGCGCTGATACTTTGGTTAGCGCTAACATTGTATGGTCATTGAATAGTGTAATACAGGATACCTTCCCATGGACGGGTTTATTGCCTTATAATCAAACGGTTGCTGTTACTATTGATACAGCCATATTT
>CAZJZF010000364.1:0-3274 GCA_964550385.1 uncultured Lentimicrobiaceae bacterium
CCGTGCTGCAGGATGTCGGGCTGGCCGTCGTTGTTCATGTCGATATTCTTCGCCAGGGCCTCATAATAGGAGCCCACTTGCTTCATGTAATCCAATTCGTCCTGCGACAGGATGATCTGGGTTCCGATGGGGTCGTTGGCCGGGATGATCCGGGTGCTGTCCTGGGTCAGGGTCGACAGGTCGATGGTGGTTACATTGCTGCCGGCCACATTGAGCGGAAGGAAATTGAGCCCGCTGATGAACAGGTTGCCGATGAATTCGTTGTTGTCGGTAAGAAATGCCACCACAGTAGCGCTGCCCAGAGGTGCCTTTCCTGTAAAACCTCCATCATTTCCGATATTGGCCAGGTCGTAATCCAATCCGTAGAAGATCAGCACTTTTTTGGCATCCTGCAGCAGGGGCCCTTTATACCCTTTTTTTATCTTGCCTTTTTTTTCGATCACCCCTTTAATTTTTACCTTCCTTTGAAAAAGCTGACCGTCACCACAAGAAAAGGCTAATGCAAGGCAGCATATCATAGCAACCAGAAAGTGTTGTTTCATAAAATTGATTTTTAGTGGGGAGAAATCTACGGGGCAAATATAGGCATCAAACCCTTTCAATCACCATGGCAATGCCTTGTCCAACACCTATACACATCGTACACAATGCCAGCTTATTGCCCGACTGTTGCAACTGATGGGCTGCGGTTGTAACCAGGCGAGCACCACTCATCCCAAGCGGATGTCCGAGCGCAATGGCGCCTCCCAGCGGGTTGATGCGTGGGTCATCATCCCGCAGACCCAATTGCCGGATGCAGCCAAGAGCCTGAGCAGCGAAGGCTTCGTTGAGTTCTATCAGATCCAGATCGTCTAAAGAAAGATTAAGTTTTGTCAGCAGTTTTTGGGTGGCAGGCACCGGGCCGATGCCCATGATGCGTGGAGGCACACCGGCAACAGCTCCGCCGCGAACCAGTGCTAGCGGCTTGAGCCCGAATTGTTTCACGGCTTTTTCTGATGCCAGAATTAATGCTGCAGCTCCGTCGTTGATGCCCGACGAGTTTCCGGCAGTGATGGTGCCGGCAGGGTGGGTGAGGGGCTTGAGGGCAGAGAGTTTTTCAATGGTTGTTGCCCGAGGGTGTTCATCTTTGTCAACCACTACCTGTACGCCTTTTACAGCAGGAAGGGCAACCGGAACAATTTCGTCGTTGAAATCACCCTTTTCCTGTGATGCTATAGCTTTGGTCTGGCTTCTGAATGCAAAGAGGTCCTGATCCTCCCGGGAAATCCGCATCTCAGTTGCCAGGTTTTCGGCAGTCTGCATCATCGAGTCGGTACCATGCAGCTTGTCCAGTGCCGGATTGATGAACCTCCAGCCAAGGGTAGTATCAAACAGCCTGATGTTGCGGGCAAAGGGTTCAGTAGCTTTGTCAATCACCATGGGTGCCCTCGACATGCTTTCAACACCGCCAGCAACAATCAGGTCTGCCTCTCCGGTGGCAATGGCACGGGAACCAATCGTTATGGCATCCATCCCCGATCCGCACAACCTGTTCACGGTAACTCCCGGCACCTCAACCGGCAGCCCTGCCAGCAGCAGCGCCATCCGGGCCACATTGCGGTTGTCTTCGCCGGCCTGGTTGGCACAACCCATGATCACATCGTCTACCTGCGCCGGATCCAACCCCGGATTCCTTGCCAGCAACTCTCTGATGACCCCGGCAGCCAGGTCATCCGGCCTAACTGAAGACAGTGCCCCGCCGTATCGCCCCACCGGCGTTCTGATCGCATCACAAATAAAAACTCTCTTCATGGTATTGTTTTGGGATTGTTTTCTTTTTTGATTTCTCGCAGAGTAATACTTACTTTATTAATGATCACAGCGTTCGCTGCGGTTCTTAGCGTTCTCTGCGCGAAATATCTTTTTCGCGCAGAGAACGCAGAGTTTACGCAGAGTCCGCAGAGTAATACATTCTTTATTAATGACCTCAGCGTTCTCTGCGGTTCTTGGCGTTCTCTGCGTGAAATTGTATTTATATCACTAATCTGCAGCAGCAAGTATATCCCCCTTCAGCGCTTTGAACCCATTCAGCATCGCTTCTGTCAATTGATCCACTTCGGTCTGGGTGATGGCGGTGGAGAACATGCATGTGCCAGTATTTACGGTAAGGATTTTACCGTGATAGTAAAGATGGTCGATAAAGGCGTTCATCACGGCTGCCCGCTCCTTCGATTGGAACGCCTCACGGTAGGTTTGCGGTGGTGTGTTTCTGAAGTGCATCCTGAACATCGAACCTGCACCGGTAATCGAAAGAGGCACGCCAGCCAGTATGGCTGCTTCGGCAATCTGCTCTTTCGCCTTTTGGGTTATCGCATTGATTTTCAGTAAAGCATCTTTATCGAAATGACTCATGGCCACAAAGCCGGCGGTCATCGTTACCGGGTTTGCGGAGAAAGTTCCGGAGTGGGGGAACCGCAAGGGGGATTCTCTGGGATCCAGCACCTGCATCACGTCGGCACGTCCGGCCAGCGCTCCTACAGGGAAGCCACCACCGATGATTTTTCCCATGGCTGTAAGATCGGGACGGATGGGATACTGCTCCTGGGCACCGGTATAATTTACCCTGAAGGTCACCACTTCGTCAAAAACCAGCAGTGCTCCGTTTTTGCGGGTCCATTGGTAAAGGGCTTCGACAAATTCGGTATGGGCAGGAAGCAAGCCAACCCTGTGGGGAACAGGATCCACCAGCACACAGGCAATTTCGTCGGCATTTTGGTCGAGCAGTGCCAGTGTTCTATCAGTGTCGTTAAAAGGAAAGACAATCACATCATCCAGCACGCTCTTAGGGGTTCCCTGTGCTAAAGGGACACTATTGGGGTGATGCAGGTCTCCCCAGTTGGCAGGAGAAGCCGTCTGGCTCACCTCGGCATAATCGTAGGTGCCATGGTAGGCTCCTTCGGCTTTGGCGATTTTGGGTCTTCCGGTGAAAGCACGAGAAGCCTTGATCATCGCCATCACCGCTTCGGTGCCGGAGTTCATAAAACGGATTTTGTCGAATCCCGGAACCCTGCTGCAAAGCAACTCGGCAAAAGCTACCTCAATTCCAGAAGCCAGAGTGTAGGCGGTTCCCTTCCTGATCTGTTCGGTAACAGCTTCCACGATAGGGGGATACGAATGTCCGTGAATCAGCGAAGCCATGTTGTTGGCAAAGTCAATTCGGGTGACTTTCTCTATATCGGTAATGCGACAACCGGAGGCTGTCTCGGCATAATTTGGGAAAGGTTTGCGGAAAATG
>CAZJZF010000365.1:0-3267 GCA_964550385.1 uncultured Lentimicrobiaceae bacterium
AACAGCAAGGAATGATATATAATGAATATTCATTTGAAATTTATCTGAGGCTTTTAAACAAGAAAGTTGCTCTCCCTGAATTCGAGAAGTTTTCCAATGGTGGTCAGTTTCCATTTCCCCATATACCAGCAGGTAACATAAAAGCTATAATCCTTGGCGCAGACCCTACGAATCCCGCAAAAGATAAGATTGAGTACGTCTTTGATTTAAATCCCGATGCATCCAGGCGAAACAGGCAGTATTCATGGATCATCGAATCCAACCTTAACAGTATCGGACTTACATGGGATAATGTATATGCCCAGAATTTATGCAAGAACTATTTTAATGATGTAACTTCAAAACAAAAAAGTAACTGGCTATTGGCATCAAAAGTATGGCTCGAAGAACTTCGACACGAACTCGATATTGTTAGGGGAATCTCGCAGAATATACCCATCCTGGCCACAACCAACTACATCACAATGGCCATGATAAAGCTACCAGGCCTCTATCAAGAACCAGCAACTTATTATGGAAAAGAACACCGGATACATGTTCCATTACATGCTGATCAATGTGAACTCGAGAGGCCGTTGATTCCATTCTATAGAAGCACACGATATTATCTAAAAAACAAGAAGCGAACGGCTTATCGGGAATATATCTCCAGCCTAATAAAATGACAAATAAGACAACATGAACGCATCCACAATAGTAGCCAAAGTCTGGTCCTACTGCAACGTCCTCCGGGATGATGGCGTAGGTTATGGTGACTACCTGGAACAGCTCACCTATCTCCTTTTTTTAAAGATGGCCGATGAATATAAGAAACCACCCTATAACCGTAGTATCCCGATCCCGGCAGCATACAACTGGGAAAGTCTTCGCACGAAAAGAGGAGCAGAGCTGGAAGTGCATTATTCGGCGCTACTTCGGGAGCTGAGTTCCCAACCGGGGATGCTTGGAGCCATTTTCTCAAAGTCACAGAACAAGATCCAGGACCCCGCCAAATTGTACAAAATCATCCAGATGATCGATGACGAAACCTGGGTGATGATAGGAGCTGATGTGAAAGGAGATATTTACGAAGGATTGCTGGAGAAAAATGCAGAGGATACCAAATCCGGGGCCGGGCAGTACTTTACTCCCAGGTCTCTAATCAGGACCATGGTGGAGTGCATCCGGCCCGAGCCTATGAAAACCATTGCCGACCCCGCCTGCGGCACAGGAGGCTTCTTCCTGGCATCATACGACTTCCTGGTAAATACTTACTTGATGGACCAGGAACAGAAAGAGTTCCTGAAACACAAAACCTTTTCCGGAAATGAAATTGTTGCCAATACACGCCGGCTCTGCCTGATGAACATGTTCCTGCACAACATAGGCGAGATGTTCGGTGAGTCGATGATCTCACCGACCGATTCACTCATTGCCGACACTGGCGACCGGTTCGATTACGTTCTGACCAATCCTCCCTTCGGAAAGAAAAGCAGCATGACCTTCACCAACGAGGAAGGAGAAGAGGAAACAGAAGACAGGACCTATAACCGGCAGGATTTCTGGGCAACATCCTCCAACAAGCAACTCAATTTCGTCCAGCATATTCATACGTTGCTTAAGACCACCGGGAAAGCTGCAGTCGTGGTTCCCGATAATGTGCTGTTTGAGGGAGGAGCCGGTGAAACCGTCCGGAAAAAGTTATTGCAAACAACCGACCTACACACGATACTCCGGCTTCCTACCGGCGTTTTCTACGCCCAGGGAGTCAAGGCAAATGTCCTTTTCTTCGATGCTCATCCCGCCTCCAAAGATCCCTGGACAAAAGAGGTCTGGTACTACGATTACAGGACGAACATCCATCATACGCTCAAGAAGAATCCCATGAAGTATGAGGATCTGAAAGACTTCATCACCAGCTATAACCCGGAGAACCGGCATGTCAGGAAAGAAACCTGGTCAGAATCAAATCCCGAAGAGCGCTGGCGGAAATTCAGTTATGATGAAATCACCGTCAGGGATAAGACCAGTCTGGATATATTCTGGCTAAAAGACAAAAGCCTTGCTGACCTGGACAATCTCCCCGATCCCGATGTTTTGGCCCAGGAGATCGTGGAGAACCTGGAAGCGGGATTGGAGAGTTTCAGGCGGATTGTGGAGGGGCTGAATGGAAAGAACGACTAATGTTCAGGATTATGGCCTGATAATTTCTTATTAAAATGGTACTGAAAATGGGAGGAGGTCAAAGAAGAAAACTGCCTAAGTTTGATCCGTGGCAAAAATGGGCTACTTACACTTATGCAAGTTCGTTGAATTGTTTGAGTAATGCTATAAACTTAAATCTTTTGACCATTGAATAAATTGCTTTTTAAATTCTTCCACGTTGGCGAATTGTCCGTAATGCCTGTTGGCGAATAATTTGAGAAGATTGGAGTGTTGTTCTTTATTTAAGTTGTAGCTATACCCATACTGTTTGACAATAACATTCAAACGGTTATTATAGACCCATTCGGTATCTTCGAGCACGGCCAGGCATATTTCATCCAGATGGCTTTCATTATGTTGCGGTATTTTCAGTTGAGGCTTTTGTGGCTGTTCATCCACACGCTTTAACTTTGTTTCATTAACAACTTTCATATTAGATTTGATGTTCTTAAGGACCTGGTCAAAATCAAAGTTGAAATTGTTGAAATTGGTATATTGGCCTGGCCTCGCATCTTCTATGAAATCTATTAATATCGATTTTATCAAATCAGTCGAGATCCCTGTTATCCTGCTCTTATTCCTGATGTAGGCGATATCCTGAATGAGGTCTTTCGGACAAAAATCCGAAGATTTGTTTTTAATAGGATTATTTTTGTGTGGAATTTCAGCTTCTGGAGGTGGTATTTCGGATTCAGAAATTTGCATTTCATCTTCCGTAACCCCAATTTCAGATAATTCTCTATTATACACAATATTATCTTCATCAATTTCTCTTTTTGCTTCTTTTTCTCTATTGAATGACAAGTAATTTTTAACATCTGTTGATGTCCATGGGGGGTAACCTCTATGGGTATAAACAGGATTTACCGATCTGACAAATTCATCTGAAAAAATGACACCCTTTTTGAAAAGTTCTTCATCCAAGTATTTGCGCTTGACGAGAAATCTCATTATTTCCATAAAAAATTGTTCCTCGATGCCAAGTTCTAGCAGCAACAAGTCCAGGTCATCCTGGCTATTGATGATTATATAATGGTATCTTGCTGATCCTAAGTGCTCAATCAGTCGGTAAAAAATTGAGCA
>CAZJZF010000366.1:0-3251 GCA_964550385.1 uncultured Lentimicrobiaceae bacterium
CTGAGGATGGCAGAGTTTGCCAAAAAAGCCGGAATTCCTGTTTTCTATTACATTTCTCCCCAGATATGGGCCTGGAAGCAGGGACGCATCCGGAAGATACGGAAGAATGTGCAGCAAATGTTTGTGATACTCCCCTTCGAAAAAGACTTTTACGCCCGCCATGGATTTGATGTGGAATTTGTGGGTCATCCCCTTTTGGATGCCCTCCAGTCAGAAGCATCAGAAGATGTATCAGAATTCAGAAAAAAATATGCATTCGGCAATGAACCTCTCGTGGCCATTCTGCCGGGTAGCCGTCCCCTCGAAATCAAACGAATGCTGCCGGTAATGCTGGAGGTTGCTGCCAGTTTCCCCTCCGGACATCAATTCGTTATCGCAGGGGTCTCAAAAGTGAACCCTGCAGTGTATGAAGCTTGTCTCTCAGGTACCAGTATTCCGGTGATATATGGCAGCACTTACTCCCTTCTCAAATCCTGTGCTGCTGCCGTTGTTACCTCAGGCACTGCCACACTCGAAGCAGCACTGCTCGATGTACCCCAGGTGGTTTGTTACAAGGCTTCCGGTTTGTCATACCTCATTGCCAAAAATCTTGTTAAACTCAGATATATCTCTCTGGTAAATCTGATTCTGGATAAGAAGGTGGTGACAGAGCTGATTCAGAAAGAGATGAATCCACAGGCACTGAAACGGGAGCTGGAAGCCATACTGTTGGATACTGACCGCAATGCTGCGATCCGATCAGAGTATGCGAATTTGCGCATGATGCTCGGACAGCAGGGTGCTTCAGCTACAACAGCAAGCTTGATCTATAACGCTGTATGCCAATGATTTGCCGGATACAATTCCGCGGTATTTTCAGATTGTCCATCAAAGTACCAGTATTTCTTCTTTCTGGCGGATGCCTGTTTTTACTGGTGTCTCATCAGGTAATGGCAGCAAACGTCAGGGTGAGTCTTTTTACCGGACGCAGTTTTTCTTCTGTTACCATCTGCCATATATCAGGAAAATATGCTGTAAAGGCGGGATCTGTTGAAATCCTGACGTTGTCATCCGGCGATACCGTCACTTTGCAGATGGCTGATGATCAGATGCTGCTTGTCGCCAAAGACCAGATGGTCGCTTTCTCCGACCAGTTCTCCTTCGAAGGCTCAGGGCTTGATAACATTCTTGCCATATCGGCCGGTGATCAACCCTTCCGTCAGTATGATGATAATCTGAAACTGGAGGCTTCCCGGACGGGCATTTCATGTTTTCTGACCGTTGATCTCGAAAAATATGTGGCAGGGGTAGTGCAGGCAGAAGCAGGAGGCAGCAGTAACCACCCCGAGTTTTTTAAGGTTCAGGCTATCGTTTCCCGAACCTATGCGCTGCGGATGATGATCGCCTATGGCGATTCCATGATTTTTACCGATAACGTTACAAATCAGGTGTACAAAGGGAGATATGAAAAGCATGTGATTCGTGAAGCGGTTGAACAGACAAAAGGGCTGGCGATCGTGTATGATGATACCCTGCCTATCAACGCAGTATTTCATTCCAACAGTGGTGGTTATACCCTTTCATCCGCTGACGTTTGGGTCACTTCACTGCCCTATCTGCAGCCTGTCGCTGATACCTTTTCGCTGTCGGGAAAAAATTACCAGTGGACTGCCTCCATTCCGGTGGTTCAGTGGCTCAATTATCTCAACGCAACCTATGGGTATCCCGTGCATATCGATTCAATGCGGAACCTGGCACTTAATTTCAGCCAGACCGAAAGGGTCAGAACCTTCCACAAGGACATTCTCCTCACCTCCATCCGCAACGATCTGAAGCTCAAATCCACCTGGTTTTCTGTTACCTCCGAAAGAGATAGCGTGATTTTCAGGGGCAGGGGGTATGGGCACGGTGTCGGGCTGTCGCAGGAGGGAGCCATCCGGATGGCTGACCTGGGCTATTCTTCCGATGAGATCATCCGGTTCTACTACACCGGAGTTTCCTTGCGAAGTTATTCCGACTGGATTGCAAGGCACTGAAGAAATTCACTTCTATTCCTCCTTTTTTGGGTTTTCAGGCATATATACCTGAAAAAAATCGATGCCATCCCCGGGAAATACCCCATTGCTCCGAATTTCCATTCCTCTGATCGGAGGTATATCAACCGGGCAATATGTATCGGAAGCAGGCCTTGCCAATTGGGTTTCAGGATTGTGGATTCTGGTATTCATTCTTTTCAGTTTGTTGATATTTAAGGCATTACCTTTACCTTCCTACAGGGTAAGATGGTATGCCGGAATTCTTGTGGTGCTGCTGTTTGCTGCAACCGGTTGTTTGCTGAATTGCCTGAGAATACCAGTAGAATTTTCGGATACTCAGCGTGAATTTCCTTTGGTGAATGATATAAGCACCGTAATCGGTGTGGTAATCAGGGAGCCGGAGGCGAAAGAAAAATCGGTGGCTCTGGCTGTTCAGGCATTCGGACTGAAAAGTCAGGATGCTATGCATGTAATGGATTGCAGAATAATGGTTTATGTTCCAAAAGGTTCTGATTCTTTGTTGAACTGTTTCGACACAATCGCAGTACGTGGCAAGCTGCACCGCATCACAAATCCCGGAAACCCAGATGAGTTCGATTATGCATCCTATATGCAACGAAAGGGTTTTTTATACAGGATGTTTGTGCGGGATGGTGGGTTTGTGATTCTCTCCTGCGGGAATCCTGATCCCTTGACCCGGTATATCATATCAACAAGGCAACATATCAAAGCAAGGATTTTTGCTTCGTCATTAAATCCGAAAAACAAAGGGTTGGCAGTAGCCATGTTGTTGGGAGACAAAGCATTCCTGGATGAAGAGGTGCGCGAGGGCTTCTCCATTGCCGGCACCATCCATATCCTATGTGTGTCGGGATTGCATGCCGGCATCATCTTTCTGCTGGTAAGTACTTTCCTGGGTTGGTTGCGCCGGTTTGGAAAACCGGGCCGGCTGGCATTTGTGCTGATTTCAGCGACAGCCATCTGGGCCTATGCAGCACTTACGGGTTTCACCCCCAGCGTGAACAGGGCCTCTTTAATGATGACACTTATTCTGATGGGAAACCTGTTGAACCGAAAGGTAGATACGTTGAACAATGTTGCAGGAGCTGCCCTTCTGCTGCTGGTGTACGATCCGGGTCTGTTGAAAGATATGGGTTTTCAACTCTCTTTCCTGGCAGTTGCAGGCATTGTGTTGCTCTTTAAACCGTTATCCGGCATCTGGGCTCCCGGAAATCA
>CAZJZF010000367.1:0-3250 GCA_964550385.1 uncultured Lentimicrobiaceae bacterium
AAATTCTTTCACCAAATCGAAATATTGGCATATCTTAAAATATTTTTTACTTTCCTCCCAAATACATCCTAATTTTAAATCTTCATTTCAACAAACCAAACTTTAAACCAATTTTCTTATGAAAACATTAAAACTTACCTTAAGCATGATAGTCTTCCTAGTTTTTTCAGGAATGAATGAATCAGAGTGCCAATGGATCAATAACGTCAACAACATTTTCAATTCAAATTCCGGCAATGTCGGGATAGGGAATGGTGCGCCCACCACATTGCTTCACGTGGGCAAACTCATGACAGAGCCGACGATCACGGTACAGAATCTTGGCGGGAGCGGTGGAGCGACCTACACTATGATGGACCAGGTGAGCGGTGCGAACTGGAAATTTAAAGCGACAAACACTGGCGGATTTAAGATCAGAGACCATGGCAACTTAATGGACGTGATCATCATTGAGCCGAACAGTTTTGCCAATGCCATTTATATAAAAACCACCGATAATATCGGTATAGGTACGGCAACACCTCATAGTTCGGCCATGATGGATATTACTTCCACGACTAAAGGGTTTCTACCGCCAAGGATGACACAGGCACAAATTGTTGCCATTGAAAGTCCCGCAGATGGCTTGATTGTTTATTGCACCACCGATGGTAAGTATTATGCGTATGTTTCAATGGCAGAGGTCTGGAAGGAAATACTGTTTGGCTCCGGGATCATACAACCATATTTCCTCTGTGGAACTCCGGTTATTAAAAGCCATGTAGCCGGCGCCGTTGCCCCTGTGACAAAAGCGGTAACCTATGGCACCGTTAACAATATCCCCGGTGAACCTTCAAAATGCTGGATTGCCAGTAACCTGGGCGCCGACCAGCAGGCTACTGCCGTTAACGATGCAACTGAAGAATCGGCCGGCTGGTACTGGCAGTTTAACAGGCAACAGGGATATAAAAGTACCGGTTCAGACAGAATACCCAATACGACCTGGATATCAAGCATCTCTGAAGATTCTCACTGGCTCACTGCCAACGACCCGTGTGCTTTGTTGCTGGGCAGCGGCTGGCGTCTGCCGACTTCAACCGAATGGACCAATGTAGATGCAAGTGGCGGCTGGACAAACTGGAACGGCCCGTGGAACTCTGCCCTGAAAATGCATGCAGCCGGGTACCTTCAAGACATCAGTGGTGGGCGGGCCAGCAGGGGCTCGCTCGGCTACTATTGGAGCAGTACCCAGCACGATAATTCACGCGGCGGGCTCCTGTACTTCAGCAGTGGCAATTGCAACGTGAACAACAACGACAAGGCCTACGGCTATTCTGCCAGGTGCTTGAGAGACTAAGACAACGCCAGCAGGCGGACCTGACAAATCCAAAATCCAAAATCAAAAATGTTCTCCTGAAGTTGATTGCGTTCATCCCCGCCCTCAACGCTCCATTAATTCCCAATTTTGAATTAACCTATGTGCATCTATGTAGTTTATCTTAAATCATTTCCATAAAATTATAAAGTACTCCCCAATCTTTAGACCAGGGATCTGTCATTCATAATTGAATTAGATATTTGTATTTGTATTGTTACTGCTGTTAATTTCGGGAAATAACTCGAAGAGTTATTCTCGATATTAACAGCTTTTCTTTTTTGGTTCTTTTTTCTTTTGTTCATAACTTATGCAGCCTTTCTGTAAAGTGATTCCGGAGTGACCCGGCCAATGCCCTGGTGCGATTTTCTGGTGTTATAGTAATCGAAAAATGAACGCAGGCCGGCATAAAGTTCGGAACCATTTTCTGCCGGATTTAAATAAACATAATCTCGTTTCACAGTCCGCCAGAGGCGTTCGATAAAGATGTTATCGATCGCGCGGCCTTTGCCGTCCATGCTGATCTTTATCCCTTCCTTGTCAGCATATTCCGTCCACAAAGCACAGGTAAACTGGCTCCCCTGGTCGGAATTTATAATCTCGGGCTTCCCGTAGCGCGCTATAGCCTGTTTGAGTACCTCCAGAGAGTTATTAGCCTCCAGATTGTTGAAGATATCCCATCCGACCACGTACCGGCTGTAAATGTCGATAATCGCTGTCAGGTACATGAAACCATGGGCCATCGGAATGTAGGTAATATCGATCGCCCAGACCTGGTTCGGATGGTCTATTTTCAGGCCTCTGAGAAGATATGGCCGGATGTATTTGGCATTGCCTAATTTACTCAGGTTCCGCTTAGGATAAATAGCCATCAGTCCCATCTTGCGTAACAGGCGACGAACCCGCTTGGTGTTGACAAAGAATCCATAAAGGAATAGAAAATCCTGAAATTGCAGAACTCCCTCGGTGGGATGATCCAGGTAATGCTCGTCCATCAGCCGCATGATCTGAAGATTTTCTTCACTCTCTCCAACCGGTTTATAATACAACGTGCTGCGATTGACGCCCAGCAATTCACATTGATGCCGGATGCTTATCTTCTCATTTTCTTTGATATAGCTCACCAGTTCACTCATAGCCCGGCCTTGCGTGAAATTTTTTTTAGCCACTCGTTCTCCACCTGAAGCTTGCCGATCACCGCATGCAACTTCTCTTTCTCGGCTTCCAGGTTCTCCTCTGGCGGCCGGGTCTCAAAGATCTCGGTGCTGCGCGAGAGAAACTCCTGTTTCCACCTGGAGATCTGGTTGGCATTAACTTCAAACCTCCTGGAGAGCTCGGCCAGTGTCTCACGCTCCTTGAGCGCTTCAATGGCAACCTGGGCTTTAAAAGCCGCTGTGTGTTTTTTTCTTTTTGCTTTCATATTTACCACGGTTAAAATTAGTTGTTTTTCAACTTAACCCGTGGTCTGGATTTTGGGGAGTATTAAAGTTTGAGTTCTTTCAGGTAATATTCCATCTGTTCTTCCAGCACTTCGCTGCGCTCAGAAGTTGCTGCCCGGGGCCTGGGAGGATAAACCAGTTCTGACAGTTCAGCGTCTTTCATCTTTAAAAGCTCAACCGGCTCCTGGCCGCATTGTTTGATCCTGGCATGATAATCCCTGACCGTATCACGGTGTATGCCGGCCAGATGGCTTACCTGCCGTTCAGAACAGCCATTGGCCAGTAGTTGAATGATTTTACGGATTTGCAACATCGTTTTTAGTTTGTTCGCCATGTCAACTTGTTTTGAAGCCAAGTTAACACGGTCCTCGTTTACAAATCCATCAGGAAGAGGTGGTACACTTTATGCCGGAATGTCAGTTCATTTGACCGGCGTACTAAAGAAAAACTCCTGGAA
>CAZJZF010000368.1:0-3244 GCA_964550385.1 uncultured Lentimicrobiaceae bacterium
CAGGGTAACAGCAGAAGGATCCGGTTCGCCGATGCCTACCGTGGAGGTGTAATTCAGCTCCCAGCCCTGATCGTTGTTGCCTGGATCCGTAAAAAAAACAAGCATCATCTGACCATTGTAAGCCGTTATATCCGGGGGCAGTGTGTATCCGGTATACATTCCCAATAAAGTGGTAGGAGTTGTGGTAGGATCGTAAGCCCTCAGATAATCCTTGCCATCTTCGAGAGCAAAGTAATTGAAAGAGACCGTAATGGTTTTATTGGTGCCACCCGGGCTAATCAGGTATTTACAATTTGAGCTGTTGTTGTAAGGATTTGAACCACTGCCATCGTCGAAACTGCCAGATGCAGCACTGAACACCTGCAGGTTGGTGCAGAATATCTGTGTGAAGGCTTCATAGCCAATAAGCCAGCCCTGCTCATTTATGCTTCCGTTCGTGGTGAATTTCAGAAAAAGGGTGCTGCCGGATGAAGTTACCGGTGCCCAAAGGGAATCCCCGGAGAACACGGCCAACAGGGGAGCTGCATCGCTGCTGCCGTCGTAGATTTGCAACAGGTCACTGCCGGTTTCGGTATGAAACCTGTGGCGGGTAAGGGTGATGCGGTCTATCAGCCCCGAGGGCTGCAGCAGCCAGGTGCAGTTCGATTGGGATTGGTAATTCAGGACAGGGCCGCTGCCATCCTCGAGATTTCCTCCGAGGGCAGTCACAATTCTGGGCTGGTTGCAGTAGGTTGGGTATTGGGAGGTGGGTGGCTTGAAATTTACAATAGCACCCTGGCCGCTGGTGAAGTCGTTGCCTCCGGGGGTGAGGCTGTTGAGGTAAAAATAGCCATCATAGGATCCGCCCCAGCCCCAGTTGAAATGAAAAAAGTCATCGTTCTGATATCCATCCACATTAAAAGCGTGCCCCCCGGAACCGTACCCGTGATAGTACATCGGATTACCGGCATCCAGATTGTTTCTGAGTAAATCTTTCCAGGCATTATCGGAGTAGTTCCCTTTGTAAACCAGTGTTAATGAAGGGTCGTATCCAAAATAAGTCTTCATGGCCTGTGCAGCTTCTGAACTGTAGGCACCCGAGGCTGTGGGGCCATAATTCATATCTACCGAAACTCCCATATGGTAAAGCAACTCGGCAATGGCCAGATGGCTCTTCCCGGAGGCGGTATTCCCCATTTCATCCCAACGGTAGGTCGCAGCACCGTAGTTTGCACTCAGATATCCGTAGCTGCCATGATTGTAGGAGGATGAACCTGAACCTGTCTGCGGATATCGGTAATAGTGGCAAACCTGCCCCATGGCTACGGCAACGCACCCTACCAAAGCACGACCCGCCGGGCCCATCCCATCAGGGGGGCAATAGGTGTTATACATCGCTCCCTGATTCCATCTGGCGGTAATCAAAGGGGCCACAGACCCGCTTTCCGGCATTGAAAATCCTTTCTCCAGCCTTCCTGTAAGTCCCTGCCAGGCTTCAATGGCTTCGGGCCTGCCCTGCAGCTCCTCAGATCTTAGTAACGCTATCTGAGCCATAAGACTTCCGATCCATTCCTCGAGCGAAGGGGGCAGGGATTCACCGCTGAAAGTGCTTTCTGTGGAATACCCAAGCACCGGATATGCCTGATCTTCAGCAGAAATCAATATAAAACCACCTGTGCCCATGGTAAAGGCATACAGGGCGGGTTTTCCGGTATGGAAATAGGTCTTCCCGATGGAAAGTTCAACACTTTCAGCAACTTCAGCTGACAAAGCAGAACGGATAAAATTTCTGGCAGCAAGAGCTGCAGTGGAAAGGTCCACTTCTGCACCAAAGGACTGAAATGGATTGATTGAAAGGAGCGTAAAAGCAAGAACAACCGTAAGGAATCTTTTTACCATAGGGGTCTTTATTGGCGTGTCACATCTATCTATGTACAAAAGTAGACAATATTTCCATATAGCACGATCCTTTGGCAGTCCCTGCCATTTTTCATATTTTAGCCATGAAAATTTCCGCCCATGAATCACGAAGTTCTGTATACCCATATCCGCCTGCTGGCCGGCATTGTAGAGGATGGATCCGCTTTTCTTTCCGGCAGTGCCATGGCTTCAGTAAACTGTTTGCCGGATGCCTGGCTCCTGACACGGGAAGGGTTGATTTCAGACTATGGAACGATGGATTCCCTGCCGGCAGATCTGTCGCCCGCAGAAACCGTTAGTTGTGAAGGAAGGATCATAATGCCGGCCTTCTGCGATTCGCATACCCACCTGGTGTTTGCCGGCACAAGAGAGATAGAGTACGTAGATAAAATCAAAGGGCTGAGTTATGAAGAGATCGCAAAGCGGGGTGGCGGAATCCTGAATTCAGCGGCCAGAATGGCCCGTATAAGCGAGGAGGAACTTCTGCAAAAATCTCTCGAAAGACTTGATCTGATAAGATCCTATGGCACAGGAGCCGTGGAAATAAAAAGCGGATATGGCCTCACTACCGAAACGGAGCTAAAGATGCTTCGGGTGATAAAAAAGCTGAAGGAACTTAGTCCGCTCACCATCAGGTCAACCTTCCTGGGTGCCCATGCCTTTCCGATGGAGTATCGCAGCAATCCCGATAAATATGTGGATTTGATTGTAAAAGAGATGATTCCTGCCGTTGCAGAGGATCATCTTGCTGATTTTGTGGATGTTTTCTGCGACAAAGGGTTCTTCTCGGTGCCACAAACAGAAAGAATTCTTGAAGCTTCTGCTGCTCTTGGACTTGTTCCGAAAATTCATGCAAACGAATTGGATTTCTCTGGTGGGATTCAGGTTGGGGTTAAACACCGTGCCCTGTCGGTGGATCATCTTGAATATACCGGTGATGCAGAAATCAGGGCATTAAAGGGAAGCAGAACCATGCCTACGCTTCTGCCCGGAGCCGCTTTTTTTCTGGGGATGATTGATCCGCCTGCCCGAAAAATTATTGAATCGGGATTGCCCCGTGCCATGGCCAGCGACTTCAACCCCGGATCCTCCCCGTCGGGCAATATGCAACTCATCTGGTCGATGGGCTGCATCAAGCTCAGACTTACCCCCGAAGAGGCCTTCAACGCCATCACCCTCAACAGTGCCTACGCCATGGGTGTTGAGCAGGAACTCGGCTCCATCACCCGTGGCAAAAAAGCAAACCTCATCATCACCCTCCCGGTCCCAAACCTGGCCTACATGCCCTATGCTTTTGGTGATAATAAAGTGTGGAAGACAGTGATTGATTAGAAATTAGAAATTA
>CAZJZF010000369.1:0-3241 GCA_964550385.1 uncultured Lentimicrobiaceae bacterium
ATTTCTGAAACGTGGATGAGTCCTTCCACACCTGCTGCAATCTCAACGAATGCGCCATAATCAGCAATTACAACTACTTTTCCTTTTACCTTGTCGCCTACCTGCATCCCTTCACTCAGGCTGTTCCATGGGTGCGGAGTAAGTTGCTTAAGACCCAGGGCAATACGTTTTTTATTATCGTCGAAATCAAGGATAACCACTTTGATCTTTTCATCCAGGGTAACGATCTCTTCAGGATGGTTGATGCGACCCCAGGAGAGGTCGGTGATATGGATAAGTCCATCCACTCCGCCCAGGTCAATAAATACCCCGTAAGTAGTGATGTTTTTGACAGTACCTTCAAGTATCTGTCCTTTTTCGAGCCTGGCAATGATCTCGGCTTTCTGTTTTTCCAGCTCGTCCTGAATAAGTGCCTTGTGGGATACTACAACGTTCTTATATTCATGGTTGATTTTCACCACCTTGAATTCCATGGTCTTTCCAACATAAATATCGTAGTCGCGGATGGGTTTCACATCAATCTGCGAACCGGGGAGGAATGCTTCGATGCCGAATACATCCACAATGAGTCCACCCTTGGTGCGGCATTTCACATAGCCATTGATGATTTCGTCCTGCTCCATTGCCTGGTTGATACGTTCCCATGACCGCAGGATCCTGGCTTTTTTGTGCGAAAGAACCAACTGCCCGTTCGGGTCTTCCTGGTTCTCAACATACACTTCAATCGCATCGCCAATGTTGATCTCATCGCGATACCTTAATTCTGCAAGGTTTATGACACCATCGGATTTGTAGCCAATGTTTACTACAACCTCGCGGGTGTTTTTAGCCACAACGGTACCGTCAATTACCTGCTGTTCGTTAATGGATTTTAGCGTATTGGTATACACGTTTTCCAGATTGCTCCGCTGAGTTTCGTCGTATTTTTCCTTGCGCTTGTCAATGGAATCCCAGTCGAAAGCCTCTGGCTCGCTCAGTACGTGTTTCTTGGGTGCTGGTGCAACAGGCTCTGGATTAGCCTTTACTTCCACCTCCTCTGCAACAGGTGCAGGTGCTTCTTCTGTAACAACTTCTTCAACTACTTCTTCTACAACTTCTGCAGCTACATTTTCCTTAAATTCTTCAACTACCTCAACCTCCTCAACTGCTTCTTCAGCAACAGCTTCCTCAACTTCCTCAACTTCCTCAACTTCCTCAACTTCCTCAACACTCTCAACTTCCTCAACCTGCTCCTCAGCCGGTTGGTTCACCTCCTGATCTTCAGGAAGCTTTTCGTTTTGCAATTCTTCTGTCATACGATTGATTTTGTGTCCATTGGGTGATGCCTGATGCACTTTTTGCCCCGGACGGTTAATAATAGGATTAATTACTTCCCCGAAATGGGGGTGCAAAGATAAGAAATTCCCGAATAGAAAATGGTAGAGGATTATTAATCTTAACGTTTTAAACCAATCTCTGTACTTCTTCCTTTACTTGCTCCATTACCCATTGCGGAGTGGAGGTGGCACCACATATTCCGACTCTGTGAGCACCTGTAAACCATTCAGCTTTAATATCCTTGGGGCCAGTCACGAAAAAGCAACGATTGTTGGTATTCCGGCATACAGAAAAGAGTTGCCTGCCATTGGAGCTCTTGGTATCACTTACAAACACTACAACATCATATCTCCGGGCAAACTCCCTGATCTCAATGGCACGGTTGGAGACCTGACGGCAAGTTGTATTGTGGGCTTTGAACATCAGGGATGGATCGTGGCCCGCTGATTTGTATTTTTCTTCGATAAATTCTGAAATTATTTTCAATTTTTCCGGATCTTCCGTAGTTTGGGCATATAACCTCGAAGGCTTGTTATAGTCAACTTCTGTCAGATCTTCTGTCGTTTGGATTACTTTTGCTTTTTTGCCTGCCTGTCCCATAAGCCCAACAACTTCTGCATGCCCCTCTTTGCCAAGAATAAAAGTGTACCCTCCCTGCTGTTGCATCTCTTCCGAGCCTTTTCTCACCCTTTGTTGTAATTTAAGCACAATAGGGCAGGTAGCATCAGTGATGCGTATGTTTTTCTGTTTGGCAAGTTCATAGGTTTCAGGAGGTTCACCATGGGCTCTGATCATCACTTTTGCCCCTTCCATTTTTTCCATAGTGTCCCTGTCAATGACTTTTAATCCCATCCCCGAAAGGCGATCTACCTCCTGGCTGTTATGCACAATATCTCCAAGGCAAAACAAAGGTTCTTCTCCGGTGATTCCTTCTTCCGCAGCTGCAATGGCTTTCACTACTCCAAAACAAAATCCCGACTTTTTGTCAATTTCAACAATCATATTGTTTCCTTCAGAGTTTAATGGTCTCTTCTGCATTTAAAACCAATGGTTCTATAGCTGCCGGACTGAACCAACGGATTTCCTGATCTCTTCTGAACCAGGTCATCTGCCGCTTCGCATACCGGCGGGTATGGGTTTTTATATCGATAACAGCCTGATCTAAAGTGCACTTACCTTCAAAATAATGAAATATTTCCTTGTACCCAACCGTGTTCAAAGCATTGCAATCCCGAAAGGGCAGGAGCCCTTTGCATTCATTCACCAGGCCCTGCTCCAACATCCTGTCCACCCTGAGGTCAATTCGCTTGTTCAACGCCTCCCTGGGTAAGGTCAAACCGGTTTTAATCACCCTGAACGGCCTGTTTTTTACGGTTTCAAGCCGCAGAGAACTGAACTTTTGGCTGGTAGTTTCAAATACTTCCAGTGCCCTGAGAAGCCTGTTCGGGTTCATCCGGTCAACCTGTTCCCAATACTCAGGGTCGGTTTGCTGCACCTGTGCCTGTAACCATTCCAGTCCTTTATCCTCGAAAGCTTTCCTCAGTTTAGATCGTATAAACGGATCAATATCCGGAAGGTCATCTATTCCTTTGGTTATCACATCTAAATAAAGCCCTGAACCACCTGTTATTACTACTAAATGATGCTTTTTAAACAGTATCTCCAACAATGCCAGCACTTCCTGCTCAAATATCGATACATTATAGGTTTCCTTCACCGACCTGTGTCCGATAAGGTGGTGAGGCACCTCCGCAAGCTGTTCACTGTCAGGAGCAGCGGTACCGATAACCATTTCACGGTAAATCTGTCTCGAATCGGCTGAAATAATCTCCGTTTCAAAATGTTTTGCTACCCGGATGGCAACTTCTGTTTTTCCAACCGCAGTAGGACCACAAATTATCAGGAGGGTGGGAAGCATTCAAAT
>CAZJZF010000370.1:0-3214 GCA_964550385.1 uncultured Lentimicrobiaceae bacterium
GGGCATCTGCAGCCGGCGACCCTGTGTGGGCACCGGAGGTGAGCACAATGGAGGAGTTTGTTTTTAGCACCCTGGGGTTAACACCTGCCGATGAGCTAACCCTTACTTTAAAACTTTGGGAGGTGTGTCGGTCTTCTGCCGATCTGACCATCACTTTTGAGCAATTCAGCGGTTGGGCTTCCATCGCTCTGCGCGATTTCAACGAGGTAGATCTCTTTCTTGCCGATCCCGATCAGGTGTTTGGTAATCTGCGCGATGCCAGGGGATTGGAACTTTGGGAGCCAGGGCGCGAAGAAGATCTTACCGACTTCGAGTTGCGGTATCTGGCTTTTTACGACCAGCTGCTGTCCTGGTACAATCAGCTCCGTTCTTCAATGCTGGCTGCGGGTTTGTCATGGCAGGGCCTTGCCTTCAGAATGCTGGCTGAGGATGAGCCGATGCTCAGGGAAAAATTCTCAGGGATGCATCTGGTGTTTGCCGGCTTCAATGCTTTTACCCCTGCCGAAGAGCAGATCGTAAAAGTGCTGATGGGTTGCGGTGCTGCTGTTTTACGTTGGGATGCCGACGAATGGTACCTGAAGGATCCGATGCAGGAGGCTGGTATGTTTATACGCTCCTGGAAGGAGAGATATCCGGATAGAAACTTTGCCTGGGCAGGAGAGGGGCTTGCAACCGGAAAAAAAGAGATCAATATTTACGGTGTTCATGGCAACCGTGCCCAGGCACGTCTTTCCGGTGAGATCCTTGCCGAAACAGGTGCCAACAGTCACCATACGGCTGTAGTTCTGCCCGATGAGTCGCTGCTGCTGCCGGTGCTGAACTCACTTCCTCCGAACGTAAAGCGTTTCAATGTAACGATGGGGCTCCCATTCAGCCATACCCCTGCCTGGTCATGGCTCCGGCTTAACCTGAATCTCTTTGTTACCTCCGGGGATACCACAAGCCGCTGGCTCAGAGTTTCGGGCCTGGTGCCTCTTTTGCGCCATCCATGGTTCAGATTGATGGTGATCGCCGAAGGAGGATCTGATACACCTGACCTTTTAGCAGGCATAAAGCGCAAGTTCATCACATTCAATGAGTTGATTGATATTTTTTCCGAAAAGCTGCCACATCTAACCCCCTTTCTGCAACAATACCTTTCCCCGGTGGAAACTCCATTTGGGTTCATTTTGAAAATGGAGCATACCGTTCGGCAAATTCTCCACACCAACGCTATGAAAGAGAGGCCTTTCGACAAGGGAGCTTTGCTGGAAACTCTGAAACTGTTGAAAACTACCTCTGCTGTATTGCAAACAGCTGCAGTCGGCGAAGAGGGGTTTTCGATGTTGCGGTTTATCCTAATGCGTCTGTTACAGGGTGCTTCGGTTCCCTTCACCGGCGAACCGCTCGAAGGGGTACAGATTCTGGGGCTCCTGGAAACCCGAAACCTCGACTTCAGCCAAGTGATTCTTCTGTCGGCCAATGAAAAAATTCTCCCGCCTGCCCGCAAACCGTTGTCGCTTATCCCCGCTGACCTTCGCAAGAACCATGGCCTGCCAGGTGTTAAACATCAGGATGCCATTGTTGCCTACCACTTCTATCACCTCCTGCAAAGGGCCAAACGCATTGACATACTTTACAATACCGACCTGTCATCCGATCAGGCCGGGGAGCTCAGCAGGTATATTCGCCAGATTGAAACGGAGCTTGTTCCGAACAACCCCGCTATCACCTGTTCCCATCGTTTTCCTTCAGATACCCTCCGTCCAGTTAATCCCACCCCTCCGATATCCATCCCCAAAACTCCTCCGGTATATCAGGCACTCCTCGGTCGCCTTGACACCAGGCCACTCTCGCCATCCCAGCTGAGCAAGTATATTCGCTGTCCATTAATGTTCTATTTCTCCTACATTGCTGGCATTACGGAGCCGGATGCTTATGAAGAAACTTTCGATGTTATGGAGATGGGAAACTTGGTGCATCAGGCGCTGCAGGAGATTTACGAACCACTTACCCCGTATGCTGAAAACCGAGCACGCATAAGCATGGGTTTCTTTACCAAAGCTCTGGAACAAGTGCCTGAAATTGTTAATGTTAAGATGCAGGAACTTTTGGGAAGAGCCGATAATATGAGAGGGATGAATGTGATAACGCGCGAAGTTGCAACCTATATGGTGCAACAGTTCCTTCGAAAGGAACAACGTATCTTCCCTTCTTCCCCGATGGAGGTGTTGCACCTGGAGTTTCCCCTGCGACGGAGTATTAAAGTGGATGGGCGAGATGTTAATTTTTATGGGTTCGCCGACCGCATCGACCGTGTCAGCGGAGTTTTGCGCGTCTGTGATTACAAAACCGGCAGGGTGAAGCCTGCAGATTTGAAAATGGATGGCGTTGAACTCCTTTTTACAGAATCTGCTTTTGAAAAAGCTTTTCAGCTGATGATTTATGTATGGATGGCTCAGGAAAAATATCCTGATTCATCCATAACCGCGGGGATATTCCCGTTACAAAGCAGTCATGAGTATTTTATGGAACTTCCTGTTTTGCAAAATCTTAATAAATCAGATTTATCCAAACTGCTCCTGGATTTTGGAACCGGACTGCAACAGCTCTGCCATGAATTGCTGGATTCTGATGTCCCGTTCACACAAACCGATGATGCAGCGATCTGTACCTGGTGTCCCTATCAGGCAATCTGCCTGATATAATTGGTTTGAAAACAATTGATTATTATGTTTTTAGTTTAATATTACGTTGTTATGAAGTTTTCTAAGTTGGAACCCTGGGTGTTTGGATGTATGGTGATTATCACCCTTTATCCGGTTTTAAGCAACGATTTTTTCCCAACCGGTGATGGTCCGGCTCATTTGTACAATGCAAATCTGATAAATCATTTGCTATCAGGCGAAGACAGTGTAATATCTCATTTTTTTAAGTTCAATAGCACCTTGGTTCCTAATTGGTTCAGCCATTTTGTGATGGCTTTGCTGTTGAATTTCCTTCCTGGAGACATAACAGAAAAGGTCTTTGTGATTTCTTACCTGGTTTTTCTGCCGGTTTCTTTCAGGTATATGCTAAAACAATTCAATGCCCAGCTTCTAGCTTATCTTATTTTGCCTTTCTGTTATTCATTCTCCTTTTGTGTTGGGTTTTTCAATTTTACCTTTGCGCTGGTTTGGATGTTTTTAATCCTGGGTTACCTGAAAAAATGGGAGATAAACCTGAATTATCATCG
>CAZJZF010000371.1:0-3208 GCA_964550385.1 uncultured Lentimicrobiaceae bacterium
AGATGCATATATTCCGGCCTGCCTGGCTCCTGTTCCAGCTGGCAGAAGCCTTTCAAGCAAAACCGAATCAATTCTGAAATAGAACATCATCAGCAAAGCCAGCAATGCATAGGGGAAGCTGTTGCGAAGGATCATCCTGGCAAAAGTGGGATTCCAGTAGAATCTTCTGAAAGCCGCCTTTCTCATTACTACTCCCAGGGCTACCAGGAAGGTGACCAGATAAGCACCCGTCTGACAGATTACAAACCATTCAATGGTAAAACGGCTGCGTGTCTGATGGTTGTATAAAAGAAATCCACAGAGAAAAATCAGAATTACGCGATCGAGGATCGAAATCAGGCTGTCAGTCTTAAATAGCTGCAAACCCGCAATATTGGACCTGAGATAGAGGATAAATGAGATAACAAACTGGTTGAATGCGAGAAACCCCAGCAGTTGAATCTGCCTTGCATCATAACCGGCCAACAAACCAGTGCCAAATGCGATCAGTGAATACACCACGGCCAGCAGAAGCCTGAGGGTAAAGATGCCACTGAAATGCTTGTTTAGCAGATGTCGGTACTGCGAAATGTTGCGGTTATTATAATTCGTGATACCGGCATCCAGAATGATATTGAACAACATCGAGAAGTTGAACATCGAAAAGAACAAACCGTATTCATCAGGCCCTACCAGATTCTGAACCCCCAGGTCAACCCCGAAGATATACAACGGTTTTACCAGAATATTCAGTAAAAGGAGCAGGATCAGGTTAGCCAGAAACTTCCTTTGCATGGCACAAAGGTAGGTTTCGGTGTTGAAAAAACCTATACCGGGAACCACTGAGGGATAAGAACCTGCGATCCGGCAAATTGAAACCCGATTTTTCTGATCTTTGCAAAAACGAATGATTTGAAAATTGCAGTCAATACAAGGCTTATCGTTAAGAACCGAATGGACGGGATTGGATGGTTTACCTGGGAAACCATGTCACGTTTGGCCCGGCGTCATCCGGATCACCAGTTTATATTTTTTTTCGACCGAAAGCCTGATCCTGTATTCGTTTTGCCCAACAATGTCGTTCAGGTAGTCATTCCCCCTATTACACGACTCCCATTTCTCCTTGAATGGTGGCATCAAAGGGCAATCCCAATGGCTATAAAAAAATACAAGCCCGATGTGTATATTTCACCCGACTGTTTTCTCCCTGAAAAGCCGGCAGTTCCTTCTATTGTTGCCATCCATGACCTGAATTTTGAGCATTTTCCTGAATTCATGCCGAAAGCTTACCGTGCCATCTACCATACCCGTGTGAAGGCAGCTGCCCACGCAGCTACCCGTATCGCTACCGTTTCAGAATTCTCCAAACGCGACATAATAAGTACATATAATATTGATTCCGACAAGATTGACGTAGTTTACAGTGGACTTAACTCCTTTATCACCCCCCTTACAGAAATTGAAATCAATACAATAAGGCAGAAATTCAACACGGGTCCACGTTATTTTCTGGTTTCCGGAACCATTCATCCGAGAAAAAATCCCGATAACATTATAGAGGCGTTCATTCGGTTCAGAAATGAGCATCCCGAGCCCTTTACCCTGGTTTTTGCAGGAAACGCAAAAAAGCGGATAGTAAATGATTTAAAGAAAAAATTCAGAGATACTCCTTACCTGGCTGATATCCTATTCACGGGCAGGGTAGAAAACCAGGAAATGAACGGATTGTTCAGAGGAGCCTCAGCCCTGATTTTTACATCGCTTTATGAGGGCTTTGGATTGCCATTGCTTGAGGCTGGTGCTGCCGGCATACCCTCCATCACCTCCGCAGCTACTTCCCTGGCAGAAATCGGAGGGCAATCATCCCTGCTGGTGGATCCGTTACGTCCGGAACAGATTGCTGATGGGATGCTCTCCCTGATCCGCAAGCCGGACCTGGCAAGGCAGCTGGTTGAGAAAAGCAGCTTTCTGCCACAAACCTACACATGGGACAGAACCTCAGACCTCCTTTGGTCTGGTGTAGAGAAAGCAATGAATCTCTGAGGGATTTTGTTTATTCGTGATGATACCCTTCTCCTCTTAAAATGGTAAAGGCTCTGTATAACTGTTCGGTAAAGATGAGCCGTATCATCTGGTGGGTGAAAGTCATTTTCGAAAGAGACATTTCAGGATGTCCAATTGCCTTCAGTTCGGAGCTAAAACCATAGGGCCCGCCGGCTACAAAACAAAGGTTCCGGATTCCGGCATTCAACTGTTTCTGGAGGAAGCCTGCAAACTCTACCGACCGATATTCACTGCCTGTTTCATCCAGCAAAACCACCCGATCGAAATCCTTAAGAACTTTCATCAGTAGTTTATACTCCTCAATTTGCACCACTGAAGGTGTAAGGGAGGTGACATTCTTCACTGATGCCAGCTCCCTGATACGAAATGGCACATAATGCTGCAACCTGGAAACATAATCACTGATACCCTCTTTCAGAAATTTTTCACCGGTTGAACACGGTACAATCAGTTCGATTTTCATATAAGTGGAATTTGTGGTACGGGACTGATAAGATGTTGTGCCATTATTGTTGTATCTTTGCCTGAACCAGCTATTCCTGATCATGATGCATCCAATACCGGACATAAAAATACAAAACTCAAAGAAATTTCAAGTCTTTTTATTTTTAATCATAGTACTGCTTTGTACATCCTTTAATTCTTCCGGTGACATACGGAGTGATGTTCGAACCGCCATCGAAAACGGGAATGCATCAAAGCTTGCTGAGCACTTTGCCAATACCCTCAGCCTGACAGTTGAGACACGGAGTGGTACCTACAGCAACAGACAAGCGAAAGTGATTCTGGAAAAATTCTTTTCAGATCATCCACCACGCTCTTTCAGGATCGAAGGATCCGGCTCGGTAACAGGAGGAGGAAAATACCTGTTGGGTTCATATTCCACAAACAAGGGAACTGACTTCACCGTATATATACTATGGGTCGTTGACAAGGATGTTGAAAAAATTACCCGGATAACGTTCATAAAAAGCTGAAAAACAATACAATTATGCAGATCACCGAAATCATTGCCAGGGCACTGGAAGAGGATATTGCAGAAGGGGATCACACCTCCCTGTCTACTATCCCTCATGAAGCTACAGGCAAGGCGAAGCTCATAGTAAAGCAGGAAGGTGTGCTGGCAGGTCTGGTTTATGCCAGGGAGGTTTTCAAACAAGTTGAC
>CAZJZF010000372.1:0-3200 GCA_964550385.1 uncultured Lentimicrobiaceae bacterium
GTGTCACTCAAGGGTAAAACCATCAAGCTTCCGGTAGATGTAGCCATCGAACCGGTGTTCTGGGATCCGGATGATGAAATGGTGAAGGACCTGCATCCCGATGCCGATGATCTGAACCTGATGCTCGATCAGGTGCGTGCCCGGATATTCGAGGTGCGCAAAAGGTATTCACTGCAAAACAAGGATCTATTCCCCGAACAACTGAAGTACGAGTTCCGGCTTGCCGATGCCAAAGGCAGCGACTTCATCACCTGGGCAAAGCGGCTTATCGATCTGCGCCGTGGCGAAATAAGCCCGGCCACACAGAAGCAGCACCATACGGTCATCAATAAACTGGAAAGGTATCGAAAAGTAATATTGTTTGGCGAGCTTTCCCCGGAGCTGATCCATGGTTTTCAGTCGTATCTGAAAAGCAAATTCAAAAACAACCTTACCACGGTGGCCAGCGCCATGAAGGTGGTTAAAACCTATATCAAACTCGCTATCAGGCAGGATCTGCTTACCGAGAACCCTTTCGATCATGTAAAGATCAGAAAGGGTAAACCTACCATCATCTACCTCAATACCTCAGAGCGCGATGCCATGCTGGCTATGTTCCGGCACCAGAACTGTTCTGTAAAACACAGGCGGGTGCTGCATTACTTTCTGTTTGCCTGTTATACCGGCCTTCGGATTTCCGACATCAAGCGGCTGCGGTGGGACCACCTGGTAAACGATACCATATATATACAGGCACACAAAACCAGGCGAACCACCGGCGAAACAGTTATCATTCCCCTGGGTGCAAAAGCTCGCTGGCTGCTTTCGCAGGTCGAGCGCCGGCCGCGAAATCCGTATGTGTTTGATATCATATCGGAACAAAAAACCAACGAATACCCGAAAGAGGTGGCCGATATCCTCGAAATCAAAAAGAGCATCCACTTCCATGTGGCGCGCCATACATTTGCTACCCTGTTCTACGAAAAAACCAACGATCTGGCAACGCTGCAGAAGCTGCTGGGGCATGCCGAAATAGAAAGCACCATGATCTACGCCCACGTTTCCGACAATCTTAGACGGGAACAAATGACGGTTTTCGACAACGATTAAATCTTGTAGGCCGTTACCTTGCTGCGTGTAACCCCGGTGTTTGAAATCGAAAATTCTACACTATCCAGCAACATTTGCACATGGTTTATGGCATATTTTCGGCTAAAGTCCAGGGCGGCAAGTTCGGTTACATCCATCCATGCTTCAAACTCCAGTTTGTCGGGTCCTGCCATCTTCCACTGCAGGTACTCTTTGTAAAAGTTTTCTACCAGGCCGTAAGGCGTATCCCACTGCAGCTTTATGGTGGCACCTGCAATTGCCGGTACATTGCCGTTTATTTTGTTGGTGGTATAAATATCAAAGGTGCCCAGTGGGTAGGTGTTCTGAGGGCTACTCTGATCCTGCTGCATGCCTCGGTAAAACAGCAACCGGGGAGTAAACTCATCGGTAACTTCATCGTCTTTTTTCAGCTCAAAAAAGAAACGCTGGTGCGCCTTCGGCCACGATACTTTGGTAAACAATGTGGGGTCAGTTCCAACCATAGATCCATTAAACACATCTGGGCCATAAAACATTGGCAGAGTAAATATCTCGCTCGAAATTTTCAGGTAGTTGCCGGTTTCATCTCCCAGCTCTTTGCGGATGTTTTTCGAATACCTACGCCATACCAGCGTAGGTGGATTCTCGCTCGAATACTCAACGCGGTAATAGATCTGCTTCGATTGTACAAAGTACAAATCATTTACCTGGGTGTTGGTGCCGCCGGTGGCCGGTAGCGGAAAATCGGCAATAATAAACTTTCGCTGCGTCTGAAACTCCTTTATATCGTTTTCATGGTAGGCTACTGTATCATTTTCAAATGTAAACCGATACGAATCGTAAGGTTCAGTTATGGTTACCTGAACTTCCGATACTACTTTACCAAACCTTGTAACCTCTTTACTGCTTACAATATCTTTAAACAGCAGAAACTTCACCTCTTTCAACCGGTCGTTTACGAACAGGGTGGCGCAGAACAAACTTTCCAGGGATTGTATGAATTTCGAAAGTTCATACTTCTGAACACAATTATTGAAGTTGAGCTTTTTGGGGTAGGTTGCCTGAGGAATAAATGGGATAAATGGTGAGCTGCTGGGACCGGTATACAGAAATTCAGATCGGTTGTTGTACAATACCAGCGAACGAAGCTCGGCACTATCGTTTAAAAAAATCATTGAACCAGTAAACCCAAACTGGTTCCAGATGGCATCCAGAAGGAAGTTCAGATACAGAAACGGAGTAACAGAGCTATATTCCAGAAGAAATGTTTGCAGGGTAGGATCCCAGCAATTTACCATCGTTACACCCCGCCAGGCTCCCTTGGCAGGGTCGCTCATTTCATCCTCGGTAAAATCCTTACTCATGCCATAGTTCAACAATGGGAACATGGCAAACGGCATTTCGGGATAAGCCTTTGTGGTAGAATCCTCCATATATGCCTGCGCATCTGCCATGGTGGCAAATTCGGGGCTTTCGCCCAGCTCAAGGTCGGTGAGGTATTTACCCTTTATGGCGCTCCAGAAATCGCCGTTTCCACTTTTAAAGTAGCACTCTATACTGTCGGGTACGGCGCTGGTTACCACCAGCATGCCGGTAAGTATATGCAAGCCTTCGGCATAGATATAAAAGGGGTACTCCTTGTTTTTAAACTCGGTGTACCGTTCAATCCTAGCTGGAAAACCGAAAATCTTAAGGTTATGCCCCGATGCCGGGATTGAAAATGGAATGGAGTGCGACCCCACATCGTTAAACATGGGGTTGGTGAGGGTAATTGAGAAGCTGAAATCCTGGTACGTATCCAGCCTGCTGTATAACTTATTCTCAACTCCATGTGCTACCACCAGAGCGGTGCCGCCACTAATCTTCAGGTACTGCTTTATAATCTGCTGCTGGCTGCTGCAGTTGTCCCAGGTATACTCGCAACTATCAAAGGTAATTTCTTCCGAGTCGAAGGTTACTTTCCTGAAGATATCATCAGCCATAGCCTATTTGTTAAGGTAGAATAATCGATGTGATTTGATGTAGATTTCCAGCAGCGTGGCTTCTGTATCTCCATCGTGTTCCTTTGGGCGTCCAAAGTGTTGCGGGTTCCAGTAGTGGTGCCTCTTATCCTGTTCTTTCTTAAAGTGGTC
>CAZJZF010000373.1:0-3198 GCA_964550385.1 uncultured Lentimicrobiaceae bacterium
GGCTGGCTTTATACGGGTGACCTGGGGGAGATCGATTCAAAAGGATATCTCAGGATCACAGGCAGAAAGAAAGAAATAATCGTGCTTCCGAACGGGAAGAATGTTAATCCTGTCGAACTTGAGCAAAAACTGGAAAAAGAGTATGCCTGTATTAAGGAGGCTGGTGTTCTTGTTCAGAATGACATCCTTCATGCGGTGATTCTACCCGATTTCAATGTGCTTGCTAAAGATGGTGTAAAAGATGCAGACCTGTATTTCAGAACCGATGTTTTTCCTGCCTTTAACGAAGAACTTACCTCCTATAAAAGGATCATGCAGTATACGCTGGTCAAGGAAGAACTACCCCGGACCCGCCTTGGAAAAATTCAGCGGTTTAAGCTGGATGAGCTTGCAGGAGGCAAAACGAAAGAGAAAAAGCAGACTACAGAAGAGGATTCTTCAGAGGAATACCTGGCCGTAAGAACCTTCCTGGAAAGCCAGGTGGATTTGACGATCTCGCCGGAAGACCATCTTGAATTCGACATTGCATTGGATTCGCTGGGTAAGTTGAGTCTAATCGACTTTATCGAAAAAACATTCGGTGTTAAGATTGAAGAAGAACACCTGCCAAAGTTCCCTCATGTCAAATCACTTGCCGAACATATAAAAATAAATAAGAAGTGGCACAGGGAAGATGTAACCAATTGGGCTTCAGCATTGAAGGAGAAAGTGCAGGTCAAACTGCCCAGAACCTGGCCAACCCTGCCTATGATCAAAAACTCGGCAAAAGGATTTTTTGCTGTTTATTCCAGGCTGAAAAGCAGGGGAACCGAAAACATACCGGAAGGACCTTGCATTATTGCCCCTAATCATGAGAGTTTTTTCGATGGCCTATACCTTGTAGCGGCCTTAAAGATGAAGACCATGAAAAAGAGTTATTTCTATGCTAAGAAAACGCATGTTAATAACTGGTTCCTCAGGTTCATGGCAAACCGGAACAACGTCATAGTCATGGATGTGAATAAGGATCTCAAAGATTCCATCCAGAAGCTGGCCGAGGTACTTAGAAAGGGGAAGAATGTCATCATCTTCCCGGAAGGGACCCGGACTAAGACCGGCAAGATGGGAGATTTCAAGAAGACTTTCGCCATCCTGAGCAAGGAATTGAATATCCCGGTGGTGCCCGTTGCCATCAGTGGCGCTTATAAAGCCATGCCTTACAGGGCAATTTTTCCGCGGCCTTTGAGTAAGATCAGTGTTTGTTTTGCCGAACCGGTATTCCCGGATAGTCTTTCCAGCGATGAACTTACAACCATTGTCAGGGAGAAGATCAGCAATATGCTAAATTGCCGGTGATCAGAGAGTAACAGGGCAGTTACGGCTTTTCCTTTTCCATAAATAGTAAACGGGTATTCCTGAAATGACAATTCCCAATCCCGGCCAGGTGAACAGGGGCTTGTAAATGAGAAGAATAATGATGATCAGCAGGCACGCTGCTATATAAATTATCGGGAAGACAGGAAAGCCGAATGCTTTGTATGGCCGTTCCCATTCCGGGTGTTTCTTTCTGAGCATGAAGACGGCAAAAATGACCAGGATGTAGAAGAGTAATGCCGCAAATACAACATAATCAAGCAATTGGCTGTATGTGCCGGTCAGGCATAAGAGAGTTGACCAGATGGCTTGTATCCATAATCCGAAAGCCGGGACACCTGTTTTGCTCAATTCGCCTGTCTTTTTGAAAAAGAGCCGGTCTTTGGCCATGGCATAAGTAACCCTGGCTCCGGAAAGAATAATGCCATTATTACATCCAAAGGTGGAGATAACAACTACAACAGCCATCAGTAATTCCGTATTTTTTCCGAAAATACCGTAAATAGCGGCGGTCGCCACCCTGTCGGCCGTAGCGAACTGGATTCCTCTTTCCATAACGGTAGCGCCATCGGGTATCCCTCTAACCGGCAATGCGATGATATATACCACATTAACAAGAAAATAGATAAGGCAGACCGTTAAAGTTCCCAGGAAAAGACTTCGGGCGATTGTCTTTTTGGGATTGATGACCTCATCTGAAGTATACGTGATATTGTACCAGGCATCTGCGGCGAAGATAGAGCCAACCATCGCCAACCCGATCGCGATGATCAGCGAGAAACCTGATACCGGGACCGGCTGGTTATCAACGATTTTGGAAGCTTCCCAGAATCCGGGTGAATGAAAAACATTCAATTGTGTAGCCTTGGCCACGAATATTCCAATAATGATAAAGGCGAGCAGTATAAATACTTTGGAATAGGTGAAAATATTCTGCACCCTTTTCCCTTCTTTTATTCCCCGGGTATTGATCCATGTCAGGAAAAGGATCATCATAATGGCGAGCAATTGGGTAGTATTGAATTTGAATAATCCCAGGTCCAGGAGAATGTTTTGTTCTGAGATCACCGGCAGGAGCACTCCTGTAAATTTTGCAAAGGCCATGGCGACAGCGGCAATAGTACCGCATTGGATGACCAGGAAAAAGGTCCATCCGTAAAGAAAACCGAATAATGGCGAATAGGCCTCTTTCAGGTAAACATAAATACCGCCGACATGAGGCAGCATACTGGCCAGTTCGCCGTAGCTCAGGGCAGCCAGCACTGTCATCAGGGTGGTGACAGCCCAGACCACCAGAAGCCAGCCCGGCGAGCCGACGTTACGGGCAATATCAGCGCTGACGATGAAAATACCGGAGCCAATCATGGAGCCCATTGTAATGGCTGCCGAATCGAATAGGTTGAGAGATTTTTTGAAATGGCCTTCTGCCATATTGCAAGTGTTAGATGGAAGAGATATTTTTGACTGCAATGCAATGGCTAAAATAAAAAAATTCATCAGCAGTTGATGAAAACAGTAATTTTATAATGAAAAAATACGAGATCTCAGATTATGCTGTTTGGAGTTGATTACTTGCCCATACTTACTGTTTTGTTTGTCGCCTGGCTGATCCCGGTTTCTTTCTCGTTCCTGAGAATCAACCGGATTCCATCCGTAATAGCGGAAATTCTGGCAGGTTATATTTTAGGCTATTTCCTTCTGGACGCAGTTTCGGAGGAGACTCTCTTTGCATTGGATTTTATAGCCATTCTGGGTTTAATGTTCATTATGTTTTTAAGTGGCCTGGAGATAGATGTAGACCAGTTGGTGCATTCGTTTCCGAGGAAAAGGATTTCGGCCAATCAG
>CAZJZF010000374.1:0-3181 GCA_964550385.1 uncultured Lentimicrobiaceae bacterium
CTAAACAACTAAACAACTAAACAACTAAACAACTAAACAACTAAACAACTAAACAACTAAACAGCTCTGCTTCCTCAACTTTTCCAGGCACCAAAAGCAGAAATCCCCTATTTTTGGAAGCATGAAAGAGACGAAAACTCAAACCAGAAAGCCTTCGGATGCGAAGAAGCCGCTGAAAACGAATACGGTACCACAAGCGAAGCTCTATCTCCGTACCGGGATGGTTGCCCTTATCCTTGCTGCTGTAGTACTGTCGCTCTACGGCCAATCCCTCCGGTTCGGTTTCACCTGGTTCGATGACGATGCCATCCTGCTCAGAAACCAGGAATATGTCTCAGACTTTTCCAATGCAGGGCAGGCCTTCCTGCGCGATGCCGAATTCAGGTCGAAAAGCATGGAACTTTACCGCCCGCTGCAGAACGTCAGCTTTATGGTGGATGCAGTTTTCGGGGGATATGAACATCCCGGGGTGTTCCATTTTACCAATCTCCTACTGCACTTTCTGGCCTCCTTCCTTTTATTTCAGCTGATGAAACGGCTGGGGTTTTCGGCCAGACTTTCGTTGCTGGGCAGCCTGATTTTGGCCATACATCCGGTGTTTGCCTTTACGGTATGCTGGCTTCCGGCCCGTGGCGACCTGCTGCTGGCAGTCTTTACGCTGCTCTCTTTCATCGCCTTCATCGATTATCTGAAATCGGGACGCACCAAATTTCTGCTGCTGCATATGGGGGCCTTTTTTCTGGCATTGCTCGCCAAGGAGTCGGCTGTGATGATTGCACCTGTTTCCCTGTTGCTGCTGATACGCGAAAAGGGAAGGCTGCAGTTTCTAGGTTGGCAATGGCTTACCGGAGTCGGGTACCTGATCCTGACTGCCTTGTTCCTTGTGATGCGCAGCGGTGCTGTGGCTTCGGTGAAAGGGGAGGGGTTTGCCTTCGCCGGATTGCTGTACAACCTCCCTGTCCTTCCCGAAGTGATTCTGAAGTTCATCATTCCCTGGCCCCTGGTGGCACTGCCCTTTTATTCCACCCTGGCTACCATCGCCGGAATCGTATTGTCAACAGCCCTGATATTCTTAGTCATCAGACAGAAAGTGTTCCGGATGGATTTGTTCACCGCATTTGCGTGGTTCCTGCTTTTCAGCCTGCCAGCGATGCTATACAACCCCGATTGGTCCGATTACATTTACGATTATGTAATTCATCGCAGCTACCTGCCATTAACAGGGCTTATCCTGCTGGTGCTGATGCTGGCAAAGAAATACGAGGAACGGATATTCAGAAGACCGGCACTGATTGCCCTTAGTGCAGTGGGATTGCTCTGGATGGTGCTCAATATCAGCTTCTCAGGGAATTTTGCCGAACCGGTGAAGTTCTGGGAATATGCTGTAAAGACCAATCCCCGTTCGGCGTTTGCCCATACCTACCTTGGAGGAGCCCGTTTTTTTGCGGGGATGAAACCGGAGGCGATCGAAAGCTACAACAAAGCCTTGGAACTCAAACCCGACTTCAGGGAAGCCATCTTGAACCGGGGAATTACCTACGCTTCACAAGGTGAACACAGGAAAGCCCTTCCCGATTTCGACAACTCCTTAAAGATCAGTCCTAATGATACCATGGTGCTGAGATACCGGGCCGTATCCCTTTCCGAAACGGGCGAATTTGGCAAGGCAATATTGGATCTCGAACAGCTGATGGCCATGGGGGACACCTCCCTCAGGACCCGTTTTCAATACGGACTTGCCGGCCTGGTTTCCGGATCATATGCCCGATCATCGCTCATTTTCGATTCTCTGGTTCAGCTCGATCCGACCAACCAGCAGTATCTGCGTCTCGGAGCACTATCGTCGCTTATGGCGGGAGATCCGGACAAAGCCATTGTACGGTACCGGAGATTGCTGCAGATCGCCCCACCCGACCAGAATGCCTATGCCAATCTGGCGTATGCCCTGTGGGAGAAAGGGGAATATGGTGAGGCACTTGAAAATTTTGAAAAGGCAGTCGGCAAAGCCCCCGAAAACCTCAGTGTAAACCTCGGCTTTTTGATTACTTATGCCAGAACCGGAGATCAGAAAAGGCTGAATGAAACGCGCCAGAGAACCTACGGCCTCAATTCGGCGCTCCGAAATTTTGATGCAGAGATGACCCGAATGCAGAAGGAGGGGTATCTGTTTACTCCGAAACAGCTGAGAGTATTGGAATCTATCCTGAAATAAAATCCTGCGGTTATTGCAGCATCACTTTCCGGTTCACCACAGTATTTCCGTTGCGGATGGTTAGGAAATACTGCCCGGCAGGCAACCCTGCAGTCTCCAGCCTTACCGGGTTCAGTCTGCCGGTCTCGGCTGTGATTTCTCTCACCGTTGATCCGAGTGAGTTTTGCAGGCAGATTAAAGATAAACCCTCTTCAGCAGATTCAATCCAAAGAAATTCGCTGGCAGGATTGGGATAAACCTTCAGATCGCCGGATCCGCTGTTGTCAATAATCCCCACATGAGAGGCGTCTTTCACTTCAAGTGCCCAGTAATTTTCGATGGTATCGGTATAGGCAAAGCCCAGGATAACCACGGTAAAAACCACCGAAATGTTGTGGGTGCCAATATCGGCAACTCCCGGAGTGCCTGATATCACAATACATCCTGACGAATCCCCGGGTACCCATCGGTTGGCGGTGTTATAAGCATAGTTGAAGCCTGAAGGGAATCCGATGAACTCCTTCAGGGTACCCGAATCGATGGGCAGCCTTGGGAAAGGGGAAATTACGGTATCATAGGGAACTACAACAGTTACAGTCAGATTGTAGGCGCCAGTAGCAGCGGCAGGATGGATGGGAGATCCTTTTACGGGATAAATACCGCCCATGGTATAGGAGGGATCAGGTGTGCACTGCGACCTTAGCAGAGAGGGAACCAAAAGTATTGTGCATAAAAACAGGGAGGTAGCAATCTTCAATTTCATTTTTCGGGTTTTTAAATATCGGTACAATTATAAGAATTTAAATGCAACGGAAATGAAAAACCCGGAACAGAGTTTTCACTGCAGTTCCGGGTTGGGGTTTTGTACCAGAAAGGGATTTATGCTTCAGGCTGTTGTTCAGAAATTTCGTCTGAAATTTCTGGAGCATCAGGTTCTTCTGCTGGTGTTTCAGGAGTTTCAGCTGTCGGTTCTTCCTCTTTCTTCTTCCT